>DAIRUQ010000019.1:27065-37016 GCA_036803245.1 Chloroflexota bacterium
TGTTGCGTCTTGGGAACCAGTTCCTGACCTGGCTCACGAATCTGCTCTATAGGGTGCGTCTGCGCGACATGGAAACGTGCTATAAACTGATGCGGACCGAGATCGCGCGCAAGCTGGATATCGAGTGTAACCGGTTCGATCTGGAACCAGAGATCACGGCCAAGATTGTCCGCATGGGGATCGACATCCACGAGGTGCCTATCTCGTACGATCCGCGCGACGAGAAAAAGCTCTCCCCGTGGCGTGATGGCTTGCCGGCGCTCAAGGCCCTGTGGCGTTACCGACGCTGGGAGCCGAGCCAGGTATCCCCGCAAGAGGGGGCTCACGTGTGACCGCTCCGGATATCCTGCAAGGGACCGTCATCCGTTCCCATGGTGGCCACTATTACGTGGAGCGCGATGGTGTTTCTGGTGAGGTGCTGGATTGCGGTGTGCGTGGCCGGCTGAAACAAGCGGCGGTTGAGAGCGACCTGATTGCCATCGGAGACCGAGTTCGATTCACCGTGCTCGAAGCGGGCCGCGGCATGGTGGAGGAGATCATGCCTCGCAAGAGCGCGCTATCGCGCTGCCCTCCGCCGCCCCGTCCTCAGGTAGAGCAGGTCATCGTCGCGAATCTGGACCTGGTCCTGGCTGTCTTTAGCCTGGTCAACCCTCCGCTGAACCCTTTCATGCTAGATCGCTATCTCGTTGCTTGCGAGGTGGAAGAGCTGGATGTGGCCATCGTGGCTAACAAGATCGACCTCGCCCGCAGAAAGCAGGCTCGGGTGCTGGATGTGTACGAGAGCATCGGCTACCGGGTGGTGCGAACCAGCGCGACGACGGGCGAGGGGCTCGATGATCTGCGTGAGCTGATGCGCGGCCGCCTGACGGCATTGACTGGTCCCTCTGGCGCCGGCAAGTCCTCGTTGCTGAACGCGTTGTGGCCTCACCTGGGGCTGCAGACCGGTGAGGTCAGCACGTATCACGACCGCGGGACGCACACGACGGTGGTATCGCAGATCCTGCGCCCCGAGGCGGGATTCCAGGTGGCTGACACGCCCGGACTGCGGCAGTTTCGTCTGTGGGATATCGCGCCAGAGGATCTGGATGGCCTGTTCCCAGAGATGCGTCCTTATGCGCCCACGTGTCGCTTTTCCCCGTGTACCCATCGCCACGAGCCAGGCTGTGCGGTTCAGGCGGCGGTGGAACAGGGGCGGATCCCACGAATTCGCTATGAAAGCTACTGCCGCATGTTCGAGCACGGATTCTAGCGGCGCCCCGTCCCTTACGGAGACGCCCACATCGATGGAGGTGCACCCCAATGCCGTACCCGCAGTTCGATCGGAGCCGCCTCTCCCTGCAGCCGCTTTCGGCGCGGCAACATGACCTCTCAGTCGATCAGCTTGCCCGCCTAGATGATCCGCGGCCGGCATTCGATCATTGTGCCCTGCCGGTCCTGGCAGAACGCATGCTGCAAGCTCGCGAGGCTGGCGCGTCGGTGATCCTGATGATGGGCGCCCACGTGATAAAGTGCGGGCTGGCGCCCTATGTCATTGACCTGATGGAGCGAGGCGTGATCAGCGCGGTGGCCCTGAACGGCGCCGGATCGATCCACGACTATGAGCTGGCCCTCGTGGGAGGTACCAGCGAGAGCGTGGCCCGCTACATTCGCACCGGCGAGTTCGGGCTGTGGCAGCAGACGGGTGCGCTTAACGACCTGGCCGTGCAAGCCGCGGACGAGGGTATCGGCTTGGGCGAGGCGGTGGGCCGCTCCATCTGGGAGGGCGACCTGCCCCACCGCGATACCAGCATCCTGGCGGCCGGCTACCGACTGGGCATCCCGGTCACCGTGCACGTCAGCATCGGCTATGACATCGTACATATGCACCCGAACTGCGACGGCGCGGCACTGGGTTCTGCGTCCTACACCGATTTCCTGGTCTATGCCCACCAAGTCTCTGGCCTGGAGGGCGGCGTCCTGCTCTGCTTTGGGACGGCCGTCATGGGCCCAGAGGTCTACCTCAAGGCCCTCTCGATGGCCCGCAACGTGGCCCATGCCGAGGGCAAGGTGATCGCCCACCTGACTACGGCCGTATTCGACCTGCAGCATCTGGGAGACGACCTGGATCAGGAGCCTGACAAGACGCAGCCGGCCTACTATTTCCGGCCGTACAAGACCATCTTGGTGCGGACGGTGCGCGACGGGGGGGAGAGCTTTTATGTGCGGGGCGATCACCGCGATACGCTGCCCTCGCTTCACGGGCGGGTGGTGGACGCCATGGATCAGGGCTGGGGAGGGGCTTGATGCTGACCCGCGAACGCCTGTCCGATCTGCTGGGCCAGATGAGCTCACTCCGCATCCTCGTCGTGGGCGATCTGTTTCTTGATCGCTACCTGGAGATCGATCGGTCGTTGGCCGAGATCTCGTTGGAGACGGGGCTCGAGGCTCACCAGGTCGCCGAGGTGCGGGCCAGCCCCGGAGCCGGCGGCAACGTGGTGGCCAACGTGCGGGCGCTGGGTCCGCAGGTCGGCGTGGTGAGCATCATTGGCGATGACGGCGAGGGCTATGTGCTCAGGCGCTGTTTGGAAGAGCTGGACGTGGACATGTCTGGCCTGGTGGTAGCCTCCGATCGCTTCACACCGACCTATACCAAGCCGATGATGCACGAGCTGGATGGGCGCGTACACGAGCTCTCCCGGCTGGATATCTGTAACCGTACGCCTACCCCAGCGCGCTGGGAGCGAGAGGCTGTCGAGGCGTTTCGCGAACTGGCAGGCAAGGCCGATGGCGTCTTGGTGGCCGATCAGGTGACCGGCGATGAGCTGGGCGTGATGACCACGGGGTTACGGGAGGCGGTGATCGATAGCGCCGGCAGCAGTCCCGGCAAGCCGCATCTCGTGGACTCGCGCATGCGGGTGGGGCTGTATCGGCCCCTCATGCTCAAGCCCAACGCCGCCGAGGCGCTGCGGGCGCTGGGGCGCGAGGCCGAGGATGCGATATCCCTGGAAGAGGCGGGCGCCATCGGTGTGGAGCTGGCTCGCCGAGGGGAGCGCACGGTATTCCTGACGGTCGGCGAGAAAGGCACACTCGTCTGCGACGCTGACCACGCCGAGAGGGTGCCGGCGGTGCCAGTCCGGGGCGAGATCGACGTGGTGGGGGCGGGCGACACCACCATCGCGGCCATCGCGGCCTCGTTATGTGCTGGCGCCACGCCTCTAGAGGCGGCCTCGATCGGCAACCTGGCGGCCTCGGTGACCATCCAGTGCGTCGGGACCACGGGCACTGCGTCGCCGCAACAGATCATGGCGGCCTGGGAGCGGAACCTTCGCTAGTAGACGCTCACGCCTGGAATTGGCTCGCGCTGGCCCAGGATCGGCGTGGGGTGCAGGATATTGAGATCCCACCAGGCGGCCCAGGTGGCGGCCAACTCGCGCCACCGGTAGCGCTGGATGTAGACGTAGGCTCGCTTGTCGGCCGGGACGCCCACGGCGTCGATGCCCAGCCGGTTGGCTGTATAGAGCGCCCGATCGAGGTGGTAAGCCTGCGTGACCAGGACGGCATCTTGGACGCCAAAGATGTGTAGCGCCCGATAGCACGAGTCATAGGTGCGGCGCCCGGCATAGTCGAGGACGATTGCTTCGGCTGGCACGCCAGCGCTGACGGCATATTCTAGCATGGCCTGGGGCTCGTTATACTCCAACCGTGAGTTGTCGCCGCTCATCAGCAACACGCTGACCTTGCCGGCGTGATAGAGCTCGGCTGCGGTGTCGACGCGATCGGCCAGCACCGGCGTGGGGGAACCATCTGCCCAGAGGCCGGCCCCAAACACCACGGCGACGCTACGAGGAGGGACGTCCCCAACGCCATAGACGCGATCAGCAAAGCGGCGTTGGGTCCAGGCCCTTAGCCCGAACGGCCACACGATCAGAGCAATGGCGCCGCATAGGACGGCGACCAGTACCATCATCCACTTGGGCCTACGACGCTGCTGACCATGATCGTTGATCATCATCCTCTCTCGGCGGGGAATTCGTGGTTGGGTTGGTTGCTGTATAGACTCTCCGCGGGGCGCCAGGGTTCCATGGGGGGCGCATCCCGCCTCCGCACGCGGTGTTCCCATACTAGCAAGGAAAGGGGGATGCGGCAATGAGCCAGTCGAGCTCTGGTCGTTGGTTCGAGGATCTGCGGGTGGGTGACTTGGTGATCAGCCCCGCTCGGACGGTGACCGAAGCGGATGTGACGCTGTTTGCGGGACTATCGGGCGACTATAACCCCCTGCATACGGATGCGGTGTTTGCTCAAGCCACGCCCTTTGGCCAACGGATCGCCCATGGGCTGCTGGGGTTGTCGGTGGCCTCGGGGCTGGTGGCTCGGGCGGGCTTGACTGATGCCAACGTGCTGGCCTTTATGGGGCTGACGTGGAAGTTTCGGCGGCCCGTGTTCTTTGGCGATACCATCCGCGTGCGCGCCGAGGTGAAGCACACCCGGGCCATGCCTAGCGCGGGGGGCGGCTTGGTCACGCTCAAGCTGGCGGTGATCAACCAGGACGATGCCGTGGTACAAGAAGGCGAGTGGAAGCTGATGGTGCGTGCACGTGACGGGGCTCCCGGCGACAGCTGCTAGTCGTCGAGTCCGGTCAGCGGCAGCAAGAGGCGCCAGAGCCGCTGAATGGCGCCGCGCCATGTTCGCCGGCTGCGGCTGCGAACGTGAGCCCACCCGTACAGGGCCTTGCGCCCCAACGAGTGCCACCAGGACACCCGTCTGCCAAGCTCGGCGTCGCCCCATTCGAGCAGAGCCGCCGCCCAGGTTAGGCCCGCACCGAACCCTACCAGGATCACCTGCTCGCCGGGCCGGAATCGCCCGCCCTCGGCCGCCTCGCACAAAGCAATGGGCACTGACGCGGCCGAGGTATTTCCATAGCGCTCCAGGTTGCAAAAGAACCGGCTCTCATCAACCTGGAGCCGCTTGGCTGCCTGGGCAATGATCCGTTGATTGGCCTGATGGGGCACAAAGTGGTGAACGCCCTTGACCGGCACCCCCGCTCGCTCGGCTACGCGCTCACAGGCGTCCGCCATGGTCTGCGTGGCAAAGCGGTACACCTGGCGGCCGTCCATGCGGAGGGCGTGCTCCTTCTGGAGCACTGTCTCGGCACAAGCGGGGCGGGCGCTACCCCCGGCGGGCACATACAGCATCCGGCTGCCAGAGCCATCAGAGCCGAGGAGCGTGCTGCGAATGCCTGCCGATCCCTCGGTGGCCCGCAGCAGCACGGCGCCGGCACCATCGCCAAAGAGCACACAGGTGGAACGATCGTCCCAGTCCACCATCCGCGAAAGCGTATCGGCACCGATGACCAGAACCAGGTCGCTCTCGCCTGACGCGATCGAGCGGTGGCCCATCACCAGTGCATAGACAAAACCCGAGCAGCCGGCCCCTAGATCAAAGGCCCCGGCATCGGCCGCGCCGATGGCGTCCTGAACCAGGCATGCCGTGCTGGCCAGGGGATAGTCGGGCGTCGCGGTGGCGACGATGACCAGATCCACCTGGCGCGGATCGGCATCGGCGCGCTGGAGGGCCTGGCGGGCGGCGGTGATGGCCAGCGAGGCGGTAGTGTCTCGCGCTTCGGCAATACGTCGCTCGGCGATGCCGGTGCGTGACCGGATCCACTCGTCAGAGGTATCCATCCTCTCGGCCAGATCCGCGTTGGTGACTACCTGCGTCGGTAGGCCCACGCCCCAGCCGACAATGGCGGCACGGCGAGTCAGCTTAGGCCTCCCATCGCCGGAAGGCGAGGCACGCGTTGTGGCCGCCAAAACCGAACGAGTTACTCAAAGCTACGTGGAGGTCGGCGGTGCGAGCAGCGTTGGGCACATAGTCGAGGTCGCAGCCTGGATCGGGGTCGTCTAGGTTCATGGTGGGCGGCAAGACGCCCTCCTGGAGGGCCTTGAGCGTGAAAGCCGCCTCCAAGGCGCCGGCAGCCCCCAACAGGTGGCCGGTGACCGACTTGGTAGAGCTGACGGCAACGTCGTCCGCCGCCGCGCCCAGGGCCGCACGAATGGCGCGGGTCTCGGTGACGTCGTTGAGTGGCGTGCTGGTGCCGTGGGCGTTGATATAGTCGATTTCCTGCGGCGCCAGGCCGGCCTCAGCCAAGGCCAGGCGCATGCAGCGAGCCGCCTCGGCACCATCCTCCAGCGGGGCCGCGATGTGGTAGGCGTCGTCGGTGGAGCCATAGCCAACCATCTCGCCATAGATGCGGGCGCCGCGAGCCTGGGCGTGATCCAGCGACTCCAGGACGAGGACGGCCGCGCCCTCGGCGACGACAAACCCGTCGCGGGCCTTGTCAAAGGGGCGGCTAGCAGCCTGGGGGTCATCGTTGCGCTCCGACAGGGCCCGCATGGCGCCAAATCCGGCGACGCCGATGGGCACGATGCTAGCTTCCGTGCCGCCACAAAGCATGGCGTCGACGACGCCGCGGCGGATCATGGCACCGGCCTCGCCGATGGCGTTAGCCCCGCTGGCACAGGCCGAGGTCACGGCCATATTGGGCCCGCGCAGGCCACAATCAATGGCAACTTGCGAGGCAGCGGCATCGGGCAGAATCATGGGCACCAAGAAAGGGCTGACGCGCTCGGGGCCGCGCGAGAGCAGTACCTCTACCTGCTGGGAGACGGTCGTTAGTCCGCCGATGCCGGAGGCGACCACCGCTCCCATGCGATCGGCGTTGGGTGGCGGGGTGGCGAACCCGGCGTCGGCCATGGCCTCGCGAGCGGCGATCACGCCATAGAGGATGACCGGATCCATGCGCTTGGCCTCGCGCCGGTCGAAATGATCGGTCGGATCCAGGTCTTTGACCTCGCCGGCGATCTGGCTGCGATAGCCCTCGGGATCGAACCGGGTGATGCGCGTGATGCCAGAGATGCCCGCTACCGCTGCAGCCCAGCTGGTCGGCAGATCGTTACCGAGGGGGGACACTGCACCCATGCCCGTTACCACCACGCGAATCGCCATCGACGAACCTCCCGCTACCCACTTGCTCACACTATCGATCAGATAAACACTCGGTCACCCCGATGGTTGCACCGAATCGTGGCCAGACAGGCAGCGCAACGTCGTGCCTAGGGCGGTGTTAGAGCCCACAGACCGTCTACATGAGGAGGATAGATGCTACGCACACCACTCACCGAGCTGCTTGGAATCCAGCACCCCGTACTGCAAGGGGGCATGGCGTGGGTGGCCACGTGGGAGCTGGCGCTGGCGGTCTCCGAGGCGGGGGCCCTAGGTATCTACGGCGCCGGTAACGCTCCACCCGATTTGGTGCGCGACCAGGTGAGACAGATCACCCAGCGCACCCTCCGTCCCTTTGGTTTGAACATTCCTCTCTTTAGCCCTTACGTCGACGAGGTTCTGGCGATCTGCGTGCAGGAGGGGGTGCCCGTCGTGACCACGGGTGCGGGCAACCCTGCTCCCTACATGGCCCGGCTAAAGGCCGCCGGCATCAAGGTGCTGCCGGTGGTGGCCTCGGCCGCCCTGGCCAAGCGGCTGGAGCGGGCTGGCGCCGATGGCGTCATCGCCGAGGGGTCCGAGTCCGGCGGGCATATCGGAGAGGTAGGCACGCTGGCATTGGTGCCAGCCGTGGCGGATGCGGTCGACATTCCGGTGGTCGCCGCAGGCGGCATCGCCGATGGGCGCGGGCTGGCGGCCGCTCTGGCTCTGGGCGCGGCGGGCGTGCAGATGGGCACGCGGTTCATCTGTACGGAAGAGTGCATCGCTCACCCCAACTACAAGCAGGCCATCGTGCGGGCCAGCGAGCGCTCCACCATGGTGACGGGCGTGACGCTGGGGCATCCGGTCCGCTGCATCCGCAACCAAATGGCGCGCGCCTTTGACGAGCTGGAGAAACGTGGCGCCTCGGAGGAAGAGGTGCTGAGCTTTGGGACCGGCCGTCTGCGGCAGGCGGCCATGGAGGGCGACGTGACCGCCGGCTCGCTGATGGCGGGCCAGGCGTCGGGCTTGGTGCATGACGTGGTGTCAGCGCGCGAGCTGGTGGAGCGCACAATCCGCCAGGCGGAGGAGGCCATGGAGCGGCTCCAGCATTGCTGTGGTGGAGAGGTATCATGAGCGGTGGACGTGCGTTGGCCTTGGTCTTTCCGGGCCAGGGAGCCCAGTTTGTAGGAATGGCCGCCGATCTGCTGGACGGCTCGCAGCGCGCTAGCGAACTGATGGCGCTTGCCGATGACGTGTTGAGCATGCCGCTCACGCGCATCCTCCGGGAGGGGCCAGAGGATCTGCTGAACCATACGACGGTGACGCAGCCGGCCATTCTGGCGGTGAGCGTTGCCCTGTGGCGCGAGATAGCGGCTCGCTTCGATGAGCCGCTCCCCGTTGCCTGTGTGGCCGGCCATAGCCTGGGCGAGTTCACCGCCCTGACCGTGGCCGGCGCCTGGTCCTTTGAAGATGCGTTGCGGCTGGTGCAGCGTCGCGGCCAGGCTATGGCCGCAGCAGGTGAAGCATCGCCCGGCGGCATGGGCGTCATCCTGGGCTTGAGCGAGGACGAGGTTCGGGCTATTGTGGAGGAGGTGTACGCCAAAGATCCGGGCGTATGGATGGCCAAT
Source organism: Chloroflexota bacterium (assembly GCA_036803245.1). Lineage (GTDB taxonomy): Bacteria > Chloroflexota > Anaerolineae > UBA1429 > UBA1429 > DAIRUQ01. Next base: position 35,654 of record DAIRUQ010000019.1, read on the forward strand.
CTGAACTGCCCAGGCCAAACGGTCATCTCGGGCCTGGTGGGGCCCTTGGGGGACGCTCTCGAGCTGGCCCAAGCCCGCGGAGCCAAGCGAGCCGTGCCCTTGGCGGTGAGCGTAGCGGCGCACACGCCTCTGATGCAGGATGCAGGCAAGGCGCTGGCCGAGGCGCTGGATCTGGTCGATCTGCGTTCACCGCGGTGGCCGGTGATCTGCAACGCGTGGGCCCAGCCGGTGACGGCTCCGGAAGACATCAAGCGGGCGCTGTTGCAGCAGCTCACCAGCCCGGTGCAATGGACGGCGTCCGTCGAACAGATGGCGCAAGCGGGCGTCCGCACGGCGCTAGAGATTGGACCCAAGGCAGTGCTCGGCGGGCTGATACGTCGGATCGCGCCCGACATGGGGCGGCTGGCTGTGACCGATCTTGCGGAAGCACGCGGCTTGATGTTGGAGGCGCTACCATGACCGACCTGCAGGAGCGTGTTGCCATCGTTACCGGCGCGTCACGGGGCATTGGCCGTGCCATCGCGTTGGCGTTGGGTCAAAGAGGGTCGGCGGTGGTGGTCAACTATCGCGACAGCGTCGATGCTGCCGTCGCCGTGGTGGAGGCGCTATCCGCGATGGGAGCACGTGCCGAGGCGATCCAGGCCGACGTATCCACCGAGGCCGGCGCCAAGGATCTGGTCGCGGCCTGTGTCGCCCGGTACGGCACCGTCGACATCCTGGTGAACAATGCCGGCATCGCCCGTGACCAGCTTTCGGCGCTGATGCGCGAGGATGACTGGGACGCGGTGCTCGACACCGACCTCAAGAGCGCCTTTCTCTGCGCCAAGGCCGTGCAGCGGGTTATGCTGCGCAAGCGTTGGGGAAGGATCATCAACATCGGGTCGGTGGTGGGGCTGCGCGGCAACGCGGGCCAAGCCAACTATGCGGCGGCCAAGGCCGGGCTGGTGGGCCTGAGCAAGACGCTGGCGCGCGAGCTGGGACCACGCGGGGTCACAGTGAACCTGGTGGCGCCTGGCTATGTCGAGACCGACATGACCGCCTCACTGGGCGAAAAACTGGTATCCGAGGCCCTAGCGAATATCCCCGTGGGTCGCCTGGGCCAGCCCGACGACGTGGCGGCCGCCGTGGCGTTCCTGGCGTCGGAGGAGGCCGCCTACATTACCGGCCAGGTGCTATGTGTGGATGGGGGCATGGCGATGTAGCGCCCCCCGGACGCGCTGTGTACGAGCGCGCCGTCGTCACCTCGGGCATGAAAGAGAGCGACGTTTTGACAGGCTGCCCTGATAAAGTATACTTGGAGGCCGTGCAGGGGGCTGTAGCTCAGCTGGGAGAGCGCATCAATCGCACTGATGAGGCCAGGGGT
>DAIRUQ010000020.1:0-34295 GCA_036803245.1 Chloroflexota bacterium
CCACTACCAGCACCGTGTTGCCGAGGTCGCGTAGCCCGCAAAGTGTGTTCAGGAGCCGTTGGTTATCGCGTTGATGGAGGCCGATGCTGGGCTCATCCAGGATGTACAGAACGCCCATGAGCTGCGATCCCACCTGCGTCGCCAGGCGGATGCGCTGCGCCTCGCCGCCTGACAGCGTGGCGGCGGCCCGCGCCAGGGTCAGATAGCCCAGGCCCACATCCTCAAGGAACCGCAGGCGGGCCAGCAGCTCTTTGACGATCGGGCGGGCGATGGCAAGCTCGCGCTCGCTCAGCCCCTCGGCCAGCCGCTCCACGAACGCATAGGTTGCCGTGATGGGCATGTTGGTCAGCTCGTCGATGGGCAGCCCTTGCACCGTCACGGACAGGACTTCGGGCTTGAGCCGACGCCCGTGGCAATCGGGGCAAGGATGCGACGTCATATAGCGCTCGATACCCTGACGGATATAGTCCGACGAGGTCTCCTGATAGCGTCGTTCCAGGTTGGGGATCACGCCCTCGAACGTGGTCTGGTAGCGCCGCGTGTGCCCCTGATGGTTGCGATAGTTGACCAGGATGGTCTGGCTGCCACTGCCGCGCAACACCAACCGTTTTTGCTCCTCGGTCAGCTCACGCCAGGGGGTATCCATCGAGAACTCATAGTGATCGGCCAGAGCTTGCAGAATCTGCCGAAAGTAGCTGTCTGACTTGGACGCCTTGGCCCATGGCTCGACGGCCCCCTCTGCCAGAGATAGCGAAGGATCGGGCACCAGCAGTCCAGGATCCAGCTCCTGACGCGTGCCTAGCCCCGTGCAGGTGGGGCAGGCGCCATGAGGGCTGTTGAAAGAAAAAGAGCGAGGCTCCAGCTCGGGCAGGCTGATACCGCAGGCTGGGCAGGCATAGTGCTCCGAGAAGAGGTGATCCTCGCCATCCATCGTGTGCACGATGGCGATGCCATCGCCCAGCTTGAGGGCGGTCTCCAGCGAGCCAGCCAGACGCGCACGGTCTGCATCGGCCTGCTCGGCGTGGTCCTCCTCGTGCTGGCGCACCACCAGCCTATCCACCACCGCCTCGATGGTATGCATGACATAGCGGTCGAGCGCGATCTCCTGATCGAGCTCGATCACGTCGCCATCCACGCGCGCCCGCACGAAACCCTGCTTGGCGAGATCCACCAGCAAGCGCTTGTGCTCGCCCTTGCGATCCCGCACCAGGGGGCCCATCACCATGAGGCGCGTGCCGTCGGGGTAGGCCTGGATCGCGTCCACCATCTGCTGCACCGTCTGTTGGTGGATCGCCTGGCCACACTGAGGGCAGTGCGGCTCGCCGATCCGCGCATACAACAGCCGCAAATAGTCATAGATCTCGGTGACGGTGCCGACGGTAGAGCGGGGGCTACGGTTGGTGCCCTTCTGGTCGATCGAGATCGCAGGCGACAGGCCGTCGATACGATCGACGTCGGGCTTGTCCATCTGCCCCAGGAACTGGCGCGCATACGCCGATAGCGACTCGACATAGCGCCGCTGACCCTCGGCATAGATGGTATCGAACGCCAGCGACGACTTGCCCGATCCCGAGATGCCAGTGATTACCACCAGCTTGTCGCGGGGGATATCGACGTCGATGTTCTTGAGGTTATGTTCGCGAGCGCCGCGAATGGAGAGGGTATTCTGGCTCATGCTCGTCCGTTTGCCCATGGAACACGGTGAACAGTTCGACCTCTTATTATACCGTCAGCGTGACGCGAGGCAAGTCACGCGGCACGCACGCCTCCGCTCTCTTGTGCCCAGGCAGAGCCAAGCCGCCACCTCCTGGAAACGTTGACAGGCCGCCGACCTCGTCTAGACTGATCGGTGCCTATCTCGGCTTGGAGAAGGGAGACGACCCATGGCCGATGCCCCTTACACCAGCCTACGCATCAAGGAGCTGCCCCAGAACGAACGCCCGCGCGAGAGGCTGCAATCTCAGGGCGCGCGAGCTCTCTCGGATGCCGAGCTACTGGCTATTGCCTTGCGCACAGGCACGCGCCGCGAGAGCGCGCTGGCCCTCGCGCGCCGCCTCCAGAACGAGTTCGGGGGCCTATACGCCCTGGCGCGGGCCAGCATCCAGGAGATCTGCCGCATCCCCGGCATCGGCCCCGCCAAGGCCACCCAGATCCAGGCTGCCCTCGAGCTGGGGCGCCGCCTGGTGCTCGCTGGCGAAGGCTCACGCCTGCAGATTCGTGACGCCAGTGACGCTGCCCTGATCCTCATGGCCGAGATCGGCGCAGAGGCTCAGGAGAACCTGTGCGTGCTACTCCTGGATACCAAGCATTACGTCCAGCGAATCGTGCGACTCTATGAGGGCAATGTGAACAGCTCGCTAATCCGACCCGCCGAGGTGTTTCGCGACGCCGTCAAAGACAATGCGGTGGCCGTCATCTTGGGGCACAACCACCCCAGCGGCGACCCCGCTCCCTCCGCCGACGACGTGGCCGTGACCCGAACCTTGATCCAGGCGGGGCAACTGCTCGAGATTCGCGTGCTAGATCACCTGGTCGTCGGGCGCGGGCGCTGGACAAGCCTCAAGGCCGAGGGACTGTCGTTCACGGCATAGGCGCTAGGTGCATAGAGGCGAGGCGAGGATGGGCCAGGTTCACTCTCCCGATCCCGTCAAGCTGGTCATCCCGATGCTGGGCCCCAGCACGGCCGCCCTGGACGAGGCCGAGACTGCCCTGGCGGCCGCCTTTGGTGACATCGACCTGCGTAGCGAGGATATCGCCTTTTCACACACACGCTACTATGAGCGCGAGATGGGACCAAGTCTCCTGCGACGGATCATCTCGTTTGCCACGCTGATCGATCCTGGCCAGCTAGCCGACATCAAGCGCACAACCAACGACCTGGAGGCAGATCTGGCCGTGGCGGGACAGCGCCGCGTGAATCTGGATCCAGGCTACCTGACCGCTGCCAAGCTGGTTCTGGCCACCACCAAGAACAATGCCCACCGCGTCTATGTGGGCAAGGGCATCTTTGCCGAGGTCACCCTGGCGTACCACGAGGGCGCCTATTGCCCCTGGCCATGGACCTATCCCGACTATGCAGATGGGAGCTATAACGGGATTCTGATGGAGATCCGCACGCGCTACTTGGGCCAGCTTCGGGAGGTGAGGCGCTAGGTCAAGCCCCGCTCACTCGACGATCATGCTGACGTCAGAGACCATGCTGTCATAGTCCCAGCCCGAGGCATAGACACGTAGGCGGATGATCCGATAGGGGCGCCGCGGCAACGAGTCCAGCAGGTTGCCCGAGTCAAACAGATACCAGCGATCATGGGGTATCTGCAGGCCATACATGGTCGGGTTGTTGGCGTCATTCTGATAGTAGAACCCCTGCACCCACTCGCCTTCGTGGTCCTCAGAATCGCGATAGGTGAGACGGATCATCAACGGATACTCGGAGCTCAGGTAGCCGCCGCCAGAAAGGCTCTGTTCGTGCAGCTTGACGGTGGCGCGCACCACCAGCGAGGTGACTGGATCGGGCAGCTTCTGATCAAAGGATTGCTCCAGGATCGTCTCGCAATGATTGCCGTGGCCGCCGCTCCGCACGAACCGCACTGCCGTGCGGCCCTCGCTCTCGGTCAGCTCTGCGTCGCCGTATACGTCACCGCCATCGGCGCCCTGTTCGTGCAGTAGCTGCCAATCCTCGAGCCCTTCGGCAAAGTCGCCATTCACGACCCAGTTCTTGGCGACCCCGACCGCGGAGCCAGGCGCCGAGCCTAGCTCAACCAGACTGCGTTCCCGCGCTTCTAGGCGCACCTGGCCGTGCTCGTTAGTCACGGCGGCATGCCCGCGGTACACGGCAAACTCGCCCCGTTCATTGTTCGAGCTCAACGCATAGCTGCCGTCGCTCTCCAGCTCGACGTCGGCATGCAGGGTTGTCACCAAGAACGAGAGAGGGGTCTCCACAGAGAGGGCAGTCCCCACCTGGATTCGGCCGCCCGCCAAGTCCAGATGCACCTGGTTTGGCAGGTCGCTGGCCTCATAGCGGGGCGAGCGTAACCGCAACAGGCTGACGACACTGGCTGGAAAGATGCGCATGGGGCTATGCTCGAACAGCGTCACCATGGCCTCAGAGCTCTCGTCTGTCTTGATGGTGGCGCCCTCGCCCACCACATAGCTCTGGCCACTGGTGAGAGGCACGGCGCCTTGGCCCACGGGCAGCTCGATCACCACCGTTCCGCGGATCGACTCGACCACGGCCGCCTGATCCGTCTGGGCGTTCTGCAGATACCAGCGGATACCCAGCGGGACCGCCACCGCGATCAGGCAAAAGGCCGCAAAGGCCGTCCCCAAAACAGCCCAGGCCACGCGTTCGGGATTATCACGCATCAGTAACGCACCTCAAATCGGTCGCTATCGTGACGTGGCGTCTGCCAGTGCGACTGCACGCGGGTGACGTGGCCGAGCCGTGGTCCCTCGCGCAACCAGGACAGCAGCCTGCGCAAGGCAGACAGCTCGCCTTCCGCGACCACCTCGACCGTCCCGTCGGCCAGGTTCTGCACATACCCTCTCAGCCCCAACTCGGTCGCGCGTCGCAGCGTGTGCGCACGAAAGTTGACCCCCTGAACCCGACCGTGGACGATGGCGTGCAGGCGCCCTAGGTCCTCTGCCGAACCCTCGTTCGCCGCACCCATGCGCCACCTCCAGGCCACCTGCTACGGCAAGCGCAGCGCGTCGCCGTCCCACTCGTCGGTCACACCATCAACGGCGTCCTCGTCGTCCTCTATCACATCGTCATAGTCGTCGGGATAGAGGTCCGTCTCGTCAGAGACCTCGTGCACGAACAGCTCCATACCGCCCTTGGCAAACTCGAGCTCCGACAGAGCTTCCTCGGCTGCCATGACCATGGCCTCGTCCTGGCTCTTGACCAGCCGTTCGATGACCGTCCGCGCCTGTTTGCCACCGATCTGACCCAATGCCCACACTGCCATGGTGCGAACCTCGGCATCCGAATCGTCGACGAGTTCGATCACGAGCGAGACCGCGTTTCGCAGCATCATCTCGCCAGCCGCCCGCACGGCCTCATAGCGCATGGCGGGCGACGGAGCGCGCAACTCGAGCAGAATGGTGTCGCTCCAGTAGGTATCGGCCGAGCGCCCCATGGCAAAGACCGCGCTCTCGCGCATCCGCTGGGATTCGTGCTCATAGGCATCTTCGATCATGGCACGAATCTTGCCATCGTTGATGTAGGCCACCGACTCGAGGGCGTGACGCGTCAGATCGACATCGCCGCCCTCCATGATGACGTTTTCCAAGGCCTGGCGGATCCTCGCCGAGAGCTCGGCGTCGAGCTCGTCGCACTCGGCCATGAACACAAACCGTCCCAACGCCGAGGCGGCGGCAGTACGCACCCGCACGTCTTTATCGCCTGCCAGTCTCGCCACCAACCGTCGCGCCAGATCGGGGCGCGTGTCCTCCCATAGACCCTCAATCGCCAAGCGGCGCACCTCGGGATCGTCATCTTCGAGGCACGCACGGAACAGCGTGCCGAAATCCATCTCGAAACGCCGCTCAACCATGGTGACCATTCGCTGGACCAGGTCACGTCGCCATGCCGATGAGCAACCGCGGATCTGGGCGCCAAACCACCTGGCTTGGCTGCGGCTGGCATCCGAGAGCCCCTCGATAAGCCGCTCATCTAGCTCGTCCTGATTGCTGACGAGCTCTTCTACCGCCTTCTCAAATAGCGAGACCATCTTGCTCGACTCTCCTATCACCAGCCACCAACCCGACCGCTACCGAAAGTAGCGGAGATAATCTTGGAACGTCACCACGGCCATCAGCACCAAGAGCAGCGCCATGCCGATGGCGTGCACGAGGCCCTCTTTCTCAGGGGGCACCCGCCGTCCGCCCCGAACCCACTCTAGAAACACAAACACCAGCCGCCCGCCATCCAGAGCCGGCAGCGGCAGCAGGTTGAGAAGGAACAAGTTCACACTCAAAAAGGCCGTGAACTCGAGCAACCGCGTGAGGCCCGATGCCGCCACCTCGGCCGTCATCTGGTAGATGCCGATAGGTCCGGTTACCTCCATGGGGAGCTGCTGGGTGATCGCCTGCTTGATGCTCCAGAACATGGCCCGGACCGTATTGTAGGCCGCGCGAAAGCCAAGAGGCACCGCCTCCCACACGGGATAGGACACTCGCGCGAGGGGAAGGTCCACGGTGATGCCCAAAGCTCCCTCGTTGGGTGGGGGATCGGCCCGCGGCACCACGCTGATGGGCGGCAGCAACCGCCCCTCTCGCTCGATGGTCAGGTCGATAGGCGTGCCCACGCCGGCACCGATCCGCGCGATAGCCTCCTCCACGGAGGCTACCTCTTGGCCATCCACGGCGAGGATATTGTCCCCAGGCTCCAGGCCGGCCTCATCGGCGGGCGAACCCACGGCGATGGAATAGATCCCAGCGCCGGGCTTTTCCACCGGCTCCAATGCCCCGCGCATAAAAGTGACGCCGTACAGGGCCACCGCCAACAGCAGATTCATGACCGAGCCAGCAGCAAAGACCACTGCCCGCACCTTGCGGCTGCGCGAGGCAATGCCGCCCGGCGCGGACGGATCGTCCTCGTTCATCCGGACAAACCCGCCCAGCGGGATCAGATTGAGCGTAATCTCTGTGCCACCGATGCTCCCCAGGCTCACCAGGCGCGGTGGGTAGCCGAACCCAAACTCGTCCACACGCACGCCGAACGCCTTGGCCGCGATCAGGTGCCCGAGTTCGTGCACAAAGATGAGCAAGCCGAAAACGAGTATAAATGACAACAGTCCCATCTTGGACCACTCTCTCGATCTAGAACGACTGAAGGGCCGCCGTTGGCTGGTGTGAGACGATGGTGGTCCCCCCCGGGATCGCGGGATCCGCCAGCACCTCCGCCAGCAACCCTGGCTGCATACCAGAGATGATCCGCCCCTCCAGGCCCGGAACGCTGCGCACCATCTCGAGCATCAGCCTAATCTTGCTGACCATGCCGCCGGTCACATCGACGCCTCGTGCCTCGCCAAGCCCAGCGAGCACCTGTCTGGCGTTGCGCTCGTCGATGCGGTCCACCACCGTGGTAGATCCGGGCGCATAGACCCCATCGACCTCGCCCACCTCAATCAACCGATCGGGGCGCAGGCGTCGGGCCAGCAGGCAAAAGATCTCTTCTGTCGAAATGATAGCGCAACCCTGCGCCTCGTCCAAAGCTACGTCCCCGTACAGCAAGGGAACCAGCCCCTTGCCTAGAAGTGCGCGCACCGTCTCGCTCTCGAGTGCTACCAAGCGCCCGCCGACCGCCCGCGCAGAGGCCGATGGCTGCACACTCACAGCCGGAATCCCCTCTCGAAGCAGCGCCTCGACCACCAAGCGGTTCAGGCGCTGCGCAGCAGCAGCCGTCTCGGCATACCCACGCCAGCCGCTCAAGCCGCCGCGTTCCACCCCGTAGCGGGCCGCCATCGGATGACCGAACGAACCGCTCCCATGCCCCAGCACCAGCCACAAGCCTGGCCTTTTTCTGCGTGCATGAGCGATCTCGGCCGCCATCCGATCGATTACATCCAGCCGCGGGGATGCCTCTCGAGTCTTGTCGGTGATCAGCGAGCCACCCAGCTTGACGAGCACCAGCTCTGCCACAGGCCGTGGGTCCGGGCGCCGACTACTGGCGGGTGATGAGGCAGGAGCGCTAGCGCTCACGGGGCACCTTCTCGATGCTCTCGCGGCTGATCCGATAGACGTCCAGGTCGCGCGGAACGATGGCGCCTGGGAACACCGCCCGCGCCTCGCGGCGTACCTCGCGCTCGGCATACCGCCGCGAGATATGCACCAAAAAGAGCTGCCGCACGTCGGCCTCGACAGCTAGCTCGGCGGCCTGCCGCGCCGTGAGGTGGCCGAACCGTCGCGCCAGATCCGCCTCTTCCTCCAGATAGGTCGCCTCGATCACCAGCGCATCGGCGCCGCGGCAGATCTCTACCAGGTTGTCGGTGCGGCCCGCGTCGCCAACGTGGACGTACTTGAGACCCGGCACCGCCGTCCCGAGCACGTCATCCGGCTGGATCACGCGGCCATCAGCCAGTTGCACCGCCTCGCCCTGGACCAGGCGTCGCCGCTCGGGCCCATGGGGCACGCCCAGCCGCTCAGCCTCCTCAGCCATAAAGGGTCGCCGCGTCGGCTCCTCAAAGGAAAAGCCATAGCAATCCGGCCCACGATGCGATACGCCAAAGGCGCGGACTATCAGATCGTCATCCTGCCATATCACACCCGGCTCGATCTCGGTCAGGCGAACGTTCAGGTCGATCTCGTCACCACGGAGGACCACCCCCAGCAGATCCCGCACCCGCCGCAACGCCCAGTGACCGCCATAGATGGTCAGCTCGTCGATCGACTCCCATCGCGAGAATGTGGAAAGCAGCCCACCGAGCCCCAGAATGTGGTCCAAATGCCCGTGGGTCAGCAACACCTTGTCCAGCTTGCGGAACCCCAGGCCGCTTCGCAGGAGCTGTCGCTGGGTCCCCTCGCCGCAATCCAGCAGGAACCGGTGGTCCCGGTGCAGCAGCAGCGCTGACGACAAGCCCCGGCTGATAGACGGCGCCGAGGCAGAGGTTCCCAAGAAGGCGATCTCGTACATCCTACCGCTCACTCTCTTGCAGGGCGCGTGGCGACGCGCCATCATATAGGCTTGGAAGGTAGCGCCCGTAGAGATCGGGACGCAGGCGGGCCAGCCGCTCTTGGCGCAAGGGGCGCAGGGCGTCCAGGTCCAGGTCGACGCAGAACAGATCGGGTACATCGGCGACGCTCGCCTCAGCCACCACCCCGTCGCCACGCGGGGTCAGGACCAGCGGTGCATACACCCCGCTGCGCCCGCCAAAGGTGACCCCCAGCAGCGTTCCTACCATCATCGCATGGACGCCATAGGCGGGGCATTCCTGCACGCGCGACCACACGCCGCGGGCCTGCAATCCCCAGCTGAACCGGTTCGGATCGGCCGCCGGGTCGATGATGATCTCGGCTCCCTGCAGCCAGGCGATGCGCACCGGCTCCCAAAAGGTGTGATCCATGCACACCGGCGCAGCGATACAGGCCAGCGGCGTGTGCGCCACCGCGATCTCGTCGCCGGGCGTCATCCCCCAGGCTACCTCGGTAGGAAACAGATGCGTCTTGCGCTGCGCCAAGATCAGCTGCCCACTTGGGTCGTAAAGATGCGCCTCTTTATAGACGCGTCCCTCGCGATCCATCGCCAGCGTGCTTCCCGCCAGGATATGGATGCCCATCCGCTTTGCCAAGCCGGCAAAGACAGCTTGGTACACCCGCCGAACCGTCGGCGTCATCACCCGCATGAGGGCGAGAACTGGTGCCTCACCGCTCTCAACGGCGGCGCCGGCCTCATCGGGCTTCCCCCGCCCCACCAACCTGGCCAGACCCGGGAGCAGACCAAATAAGGGATAGCTGCCCGTGTCCTCGGGAAAGACGACCAGTTGGGCGCCATCGCGAGCCAGCGTGGTCACAGCGGCGTGCATCTGCTCCGCATAGCTCAGCGCGCTGCCATGGAGCTGGGCCTCAAGCTGAACCACGCCCACCCGCACGCGGGAGCCGTCGGGCGGCGCAGGGCTGGGTGCTGGCGGCTGGTCAGCTACGAACCGCCGCACCTGGCGCACCCTCGCTCGGACGGCCAACGCGCGTCCAACCGCGTCGACCAACCAGCGACGCGCGTCTCCGCTCATCGCCGGGAATCCTCATAGAGAGCAGGAAAATACCGCTGGTACAGGGCTGAGTTGCGATAGGCATGGATGGGATAGTCAGCGACCACCTGCCGCCATCGCTCCCACGGCAAGTCGGCCACCGCGATGGCCGGCTCTGGGCCACCAACGCACGCCAGCACTCCGGAGCCGTCCGCAGTCAACTCACACGGCCCTAGCACTGCGGCCCCGTCGTTGCCCTCGCCCACATAGCCAGCCTCCAGGCCATAGACCTGGTTGCCCTGCACATCGCGCCACAGGCGGCCCATCAGGGCGCCGCGTCCGTCGGCAGTCGCGGTTCCGGGATGAACCAAGACCTGCGCTCCCTGCAGACAGAGAATACGGGCCACCTCGGGGAAGAGTAGATCGTCCTGCGGCAGGCAGCCAACTTGACACCAGCCCAGGTCCACGGGCGCGATGGCGTCGCCGGCCACCAAACCCAGGCGGCTCTGCGCTACAGAGAGGTGCGTCTGCCACTGAAGCCCCGCCAGCGCACCCTGAGGCGAGAGCACCACGCAGGCGTCGCCCAGGCCTCCCTCTGTTGGCAGTGGGATGCCCCCCGCAACCAGACCCAGGCGGCGTTGGGCCGCAGTCCCGACCAAACCGGACAGGAGTCGCGATCCCACGTCGCCCCAGGGTTCGCCGGGCGAGGCGGCATCGCTCGCGGCCCTTGCCAGCGCCGGATAGGGATCCGCGGCGCCTTCCGATAGCCCAAGGGTATAGCCCACCGGCCACCATCCCAGGCCGCCAGACAGCACCAACAGCCTGGCCCCCACGTCCGCCGCCCGGTGGGCGAGCAGCCCCACCTGCTCGAGCACGTCGGCCGTCGTGCACCAGCTTGGCCGCATCAGTGCGACGGCTACGCGGCTGGCATCCATACGATCCTCTCCAGGACCAGTTGGGGGGCGAAAAGTCGCCCCCCATACGTTGCTACAGCTCTTTGCCCATGGGCAACACTGCTTCCATCTCACTATAGCCCAGCTGCCGGTAGAACGCGCGCGCCGCTGCATTATCACGAAAGACCAGCAGGTTGGCTTTGAGACATCCCTTGGCGCGCAGACGCTCTTCGACCTCACCCATCAACCGCGTTGCCACGCCCTGCCGACGATGGCCCTGGGCCACGGCGAGGTGGTGAATCCAACCGCGCCGGCCATCCCAGGCGCCGATCACGACGCCCACGACTTTTCCGTTCGACTCGGCAACGAGAAAGAGATCGGGATCGCGGCCCAGCTTTTTCGCAAGCTCCTCGGGCTCGTCAGACGGGCGCAGGTGCAGACCCTGGCCCGCACTCGCCCACAGCTCGCGCACGGCGCCACAGTCGGGCATCACAAACGGACGCACGTGAAGGTCATCTTTGCCCGGCACCTACGACTCCTCGGAACCCACCACGTCTCGCCAGGGTCCGTGGATGCCTTCCTCGGACACTCCGTAGAAAATGCGATGCTGGCCGTCTCCCAGCCGCTGCACCAAGTCGTACTGGGGCTTGCCGGAGCGACGGTAGCGATGCCACACCCCAAGATCCCCCTTCCAGGAGACCTTGTCCGGCGCAAAGTGACCCTCTTCATGCAGATGGATCGCATAGCGCCAGAGCCGGCGGGCCGAAGAGTGGCTCACGTTGTTCACTTCGTGGCCATCACGGAGATCGCGCATCGTGTGGTACATGACCCCCTTGCGCTCCTCCGACTCGGCGATCTCGACGCCAGTGCGGGGCGGCTCAACGCCCGCGCTCGCTGGCGCTGTAGTGGGCTTTCGCTCGGGCTCCGCCTCGGCCGGCTTGGGCTTGGCGGGCGCCGGCTCGGACTTGGCCGGGGGCTGCTCGCCACGCTTTTCGGGGCGCGACGGCTCTTTGGGGGCCGCTGCCTTGACCTCGGCCACCACCTCACGTCGCACCAACGCCACGATCTCGTCGCGCATGGCCAGATTAGTCTCGGCCTCTTGCCGGATATAGATCTTGCTGCCTTCCAGCACATACGGGAGATCGTCTCCCTTGGGAACGCGGGCACGAATCACCGGCTTGCCGCCACTGCGCAAGAGGGTCAGGTCCACATCCAGCGGCGGCGTCACCAGACGCTCAATCTCCTTACGAAGCTCCGAGAGCGACGCGTCGGGGTTATCCACGCCCGTCACCGCCGCCTTGGCATTTGACGGCACGCCCACATAGATGGTTCCGCCATTGGTGTTGGCAAAGGCCACCACGTCGCGCAGGATAGCATGCATGCGGCCGCCCCGCCGGGTCATGCTCTCGTGAAAGCTCTGCACGTGAGAGGGGCCGGACTTGCGTGCAGCCATCACATGGTCGAAAGGCTCGGCCTCATGCCGGTAGGGGCGGGTACGATCGAACTCGTCGCTCTCGAAAAGATCGATCAGCGCCTGAACCGTCAGCTCGGGCACCAGCACCTCGGTGGCACGGTCGCCCACGCCCAGCTGCTGGTTGTCACTCTTGATGCCCTGCACGCGATGAGCGTCCGAACCTTGGATGCAGTGCATTCTGCGGGGGTACTCGGGCTTGGAGCCATCAAAGAACGACGCGGTCGTGCGCCGCTGCTTGCTCTCAAGGTCGGTGACCTCGAGCGCGTGGAGGTTCGGGTCTTGGGTGTACGAGATCTTGGTTTGGCCACCAAAGCCGTGGCGAAAAGTCGCCACACCGTGGGTCGAGTTCGCGTGAGCCGCGATGACCAGGGCGCCAGCGTTGCGCATGGCCCGGTAGGCGGTCAACACATCGGCCGTCGCGCCCACCTCGGTCAGTCCCTTGTCCAGGGATGCGGGCGGCACGTTGAGCTCGAGCAGGACATGCTCGACAACGCGCACTGGCGTATCCGCCGGAAAGATGCCGAGCACGTGAAAGCCAAGCGTCGCAGTCAGCTCGATACCCGGAAACACCACAATCTTTTCCAGGAGCCGACGATAGTCCTCTAGGCGTTCCTTGTCTTTGGGCTGGAACCGGCCAGAGCTCACCCAGCGCTCCAGGTCCGATATCTCGCGCTGCATCGCCGCATAGCCCGCCACGGTGTTGTGGTCGGTAAAGGCGATCGCGTCCAGGCCCTCCTCTTCCGCTTTGCGAAGGATGTCGAGATAGCCGACACCCTCCTCCTCATAGTCTTGAGAACCGGGAGTGTGGATGTGCAGATCAATCCGCTTCCACGTCATCCCTCCCGTGTTCGATGGTCGTCTCGATCGTTTTCTTGCCACTGTCAGAATCCTTATTATCGTCGAAAGCGGCCTCCAGGATCTCTTCGACTCGACTTGCGAGTACAAAGCGCATCTCTTGGCGGACCTCTTTCGGCAGTTCGTCTAGGTCGGTATCGTTGCGCTCGGGCAGGCACACCGCCTTGAGCCCCGAGCGGTGCGCGGCCAGCACCTTTTCCTTGATCCCGCCCACCGGCAGGACCTGGCCACGCAGGGTTAGTTCGCCAGTCATGGCGACATCGCCGCGCACGGGCTTGCCCGTGAGCAGCGACACCAGCGCCGTTGCCATCGTTACCCCGGCGGACGGTCCGTCCTTGGGGATGGCACCGGCGGGCACATGCAGGTGGATATCTATCGTTGCGAATAGCTCTGGATCGATGCCCAGGTCGGCAGCCTTCGAGCGAACATAGCTCAGAGCCGCCGTGGCCGATTCCCTCATCACGTCCCCTAGCTGACCCGTGATGGTGAACCCGCCCTTGCCGTTCATCTTGGTGGCTTCCACAAAGAGAATATCGCCGCCAGATGGTGTCCAGGCCATTCCTGTGGCCACGCCCGGCACCTGCGTCCGGGTGGCCGCCTCAAAGTGGTATTGGCGCTTGCCGAGGTAACGCGGAACGTCATCGCCATCGATGCGAACCGCCTCGGCCGACCCGTCCGCAATGTGCGTAGCGACCTTGCGGCACACGCCGCCGATCTGCCGTTCCAGCTCGCGGACCCCCGCCTCGCGCGTGTACTCGCGCACGATCCGCCGCAGCGCCGCGTCAGTGAATGTAACCTCGTCGTCGCGCAGGGCGTTCTCTCGCAACTGCCGCCGGATCAGGTAGCCACGCGCGATAGAGAGCTTTTCCTCCTCGGTATAGCCCGAGAGCCGAAGAATCTCCATCCGATCGCGCAGGGGCGCAGGGATCGTATCCAGAACATTGGCTGTGGTCACAAACATCACCTGTGACAGGTCGAACGGCACGTCCAGGTAGTGGTCGCGGAACTCGCGATTCTGCTCCGGATCCAGCACCTCGAGCAACGCCGAGGCCGGATCGCCACGGAAATCGCTGCCGATCTTGTCCACCTCATCGAGCATGAACACGGGGTTGCGCGAGCCAGCGCGCCGCAGGGCCTGCAGAATGCGTCCCGGCATGGCACCGATATAGGTGCGCCGATGCCCACGGATCTCTGCCTCATCATGCATGCCACCCAGCGACTGTCGGATGAACTCGCGCCCCATGGCGCGCGCGATGGACCGCCCCAAGGACGTCTTGCCCACGCCTGGCGGCCCCACAAAGCATAGGATCACGCCCTCTCGCTCGCGTCGAATCTGATCCCCCACGCTATCGCCGTCGTCACTGACAAGCTCATCGGCACGCTCCTGGCGTAGCTTGCGTACAGCCAGGAACTCGATGATGCGGTCCTTGACCTCTTCCAGGTCGTAATGGTCCTCGTCCAGCACACGACGGGCCTCGCTGACATCGAGGTTGTCCTCGGTAACAACCTGCCAGGGAAGCTCTGTCAGCCAATCCAGATAGGTGCGGATCACCGAGTACTCGGCAGCAGCCGCGGGCAGACGGCTCAGCCGATCCAGCTCACGCATCGCCTCCTTTCGTGCCTCGTCAGGAAGCCCCACCGACGCGATCTTTTCGCGGAGCCCCTCGACCTCGCGAGCATCTCCGTCATCCTCGCCCAGTTCTCGCTGAATCGCCTTGAGCTGCTCTCGCAAAAAGTACTCCCGTTGGCCCTTTTCCATGGTGGATTGGGCATCGGACTGGATCTCTTTGCTGAGCTCTAGAACGGCGACCTCACGCATGACAATCTCGGTGAGACGTCTCAGTTTGGCGGCGACGGAATCCATCTCGAGGATCTCCTGCCGCGTGCCCATCTCCATCCGCGTCAACGATGCGATGACATAGGCCATCTGCCTGGGATCATCGCTGTTGAGGGCGCTGCCGACCATCTCGTCAGGCAGATAGCTGGCCAGCTCTACCAGGCGGCGGAACGAATCGGCCGCCGTACGCATGGCCGCCTCAACCTCCACCCCTTCCTCGACCAGCTCGGGCGCTGGCTCGATCCGTGCCCGCATGTACGGCTCTTCCTGGAGGTACTCGCCAATGCGCACGCGCTCGACACCCTGCACGATGATGTGCAGCGTATCATCGGCCGAGCGGGCAAGGCGATGAATGGTGGCCACGGTGCCCATGCCATGCAGGTCGGCGGGCGTGGGGTCCTCAACCTCTGGGTCCTTGAGGGCCACCAACGCCACCATACGATCGGCCACCACCGCATCATCAACCAGGCGGACGGACCGCGGCTTTTGCACCACCAGCGGCAGCACCGTCATGGGAAAGACGACGGTGTTCTTGAGAGGCAGAATGGGCAACTCTTGCGGGAGCTCCCGATCCCCCTCCTCATGGCCAGGCGCAGCCGCATCAGGGAGCCCTTGCCCCTTGGTCTTGACTATACCCAGCAGATCCATCGCCGACTCGCCCAACATCTCCCACTTCATGCGTTCAGCACCCCATCGCTACTCATCGGCCGACACGACGCGTACCCGAACGCGCCGCTGCGCCTTGGGCAGGCGCACATGCAAAAAGCCGTGCTCGTACACAGCATCGACCGCATCGGGATCAACAGTCCACCCCAGCTCCAGCTCGGATACAAAGGCTCCGTAGCGGATCTCCATGTTCTGGTACCCGCGCTTGGCCCCAGGGTCACGCCGCACACCCGAGATCGACAGCCTGCGGCCACGCAACTGGATGGCAAAGTCGTCGTCCTGCATGCCAGCCACCTCAACGCGGACCACGATATGGTCATCGGTCTCGTACACGTCGGTCGGGGGCCGCCAACAGCGTCGCCGGCCACTCATTGACCACCCATCGTCCTGCAGACGCATGTAGAACGCCTGCCCAAGACCATCATCGCCCGTATCGCTTCCGGACGCGCGCTGTTCATGCCCGCCACTCATCGGAATCCCTCGTCGCAGCCTAACTGGACCCACAGCCTTCGTATGATTCTACCACACTGGATCAACTCACTCAAATATCCAGCGGCGCTCCCCACGCATTTCGTCGCCAGGGAGCACCGCCCCAAGGCTCATCCTGGGGGGCCGCCGTCTGGCGACCCCCAGCCGGCTATGCCCAAGGCAGGTAGCGGATCTTGAAGGCATCTCCCGTCTCTAGCAGGTGGACGCCCTCGGCGTAGCGTGACAAGGGTAGCTGGACACTGGCCAGCGGACGCAGGTCCAGCAGATCCCTGGCGATCAGGTCCATGGCATACTGCGCCGCACGGATGTGATGGAACTGGTAGCCAAACAGCCTCAGCCCGGCATGCCGAACGCCATAGACATACTCTTCCCGCTGGACTCCAAAGAGGGCCAACGTCTCCGCGGTATGGTCCATCATAAAGTGAACCGAGGCGGCCAGCCCCACACAGTCGATGCTAGTCTCAAAAGCTCCGGGCTGTCGCCGCAACGGCGGAAGCTGCTCCGCCGCACCGGTCGGGTCGAACGCGGCGTCGACATCGCCCGCATCCAGCGCCGCTTGGCGACGCGCGGCATTGGGCTCCGAACCCACAACCTCTGCGGCGCCCTCGGCCTTGAGCATCTGCGCCGCCACCCGGCCGGCAGGCCCCAAGCCGCCCACGCCCACCTTGCGCCCTTGAATGCTCCCCCAGGCCTTGAGCTCCAGAATGCTGACGCCCACACACATAGCCAGCTCGAGCGAGACGACCTTGTCCAGGTCGACGTGGTCAGGTACCTTGAGCACATTCGCTCGCTCCGCCAGGGCATACTGGGCATAGCAGCCCTGCCGGTCATGGCCCTGATCGCGCCACATGGCCACCCGATCGCCTACCTGCAGGTCATCCACGCCCTGGCCCAAGGCATAGACCTCACCCGCCGCCTCGTGGCCAGGCTGGCCAGCGGTGTATGGGTACTCAATGGGCCCGCTCCCGGCAAACATCGGCTTGCCGTGGTAGATGTGCAGGTCCCAGTGCGGACAGGTGTTCACCGCCAACACCTTGATGACCACCTGGCCGGGACCGGGTTCGGGAATCGGTAGCTCCACCACCTCGGCCAGACCGGGCGCCTTGATCTGCAACGAACGCATCATTCCCATGTCAGAATCACCCCCAAAGTCTCTGTACGATGCAAGACAATCTGTTGCCACGCCTCGGCCACCCGTTCCGCCGGGAACCGATGCGTGATCAGTGACTCGGTATCCAGCCAGCCCGAGCCCAACAACGCCAGAGTCTCATCCATACGCTTGCGCGTCCACCCGCTGGGGCAGTGCAGCGCAATCTCACCGAGACGCAGCTTCTGAATGTCGATGCGACCCTCGGTCCCGCAAAAGCCGGCCGAGACGATATGCCCATTGTGCTTGAGCGTGGGCAAAAGAGCCTCCACCGCGGGAACACTGCCGGCCGTATCGACCAACACGGCCACCTTGCCTTGAGCCAACCGCTGCACAGCCTCCAGGGCTGGCTCGTCCGTAGTGTTCACCGCTACCGAGCCGGCAGCGACCAGGCGCTCAAGCCTTGGCGCATGGTGCCCGAGCATGATAACGCGGGCGCCCCGCCAGGCCAGCGTCTGGGCAGCCCAGTGCCCCACCAGGCCATCTCCGATCACCACGGCCCACTCGCCGATCGACACCGGCGCCCTGGTGCCGCAGTTGTAGCCCACCTGTACGAGCACCAGTCCACTGGCGGCCTCTGGCGACAGCCCCTCGGGCAGCTTCCAGATCTGATCCTCTGGCGTCACCGCTGGCGAGACGTGGCCCCCCATGGCGTCGAGGCCATACTGCACGCGGCTGACGGAGGAGAACACCCAGTCGCCCTCGGCCACACCTGTGACGCGCTCACCGACCGAGCGGACCACGCCAGTCTTTTGATAGCCAGGCACCCGGGGAAAAGGCCAAGGATCGCCAGGCACGTACGGGGTGTCGCCGGCCGTGCGCTCGCCTCGCAGAAAGGAGCCCTCGGTACCAGGGCTGATCCACGAATACCGCACATCCACCACCACATCGTCCGGGCCCGGCTCTGGCACCTCGACGATGCCCCAATCTACCTGGTTGGCGTCCACAAACCGCACCGCTCGTCCTTGCATATGACCTCCTAGCTTGAGAGCCTGCTACCAGGCGGTATACCCGCCGTCGACGACCAGAACCGAGCCGGTGACATAGCTGGACGCATGAGACGCGAGATAGACTGCCGCGCCCGCCAGCTCCTCCGGCTGGCCGGGTCGCCCCATTGGGATGGCCTGCATCCAACGCCCGCCGTAGGCTGGATCGTCGAAAAAAGGCTGGGCCATGGGCGTGGCCATATAGCCCGGCGCGATGGCATTCACGCGGATGCCGTCGCGAGCCCACTCGCAGGCCAAGGAGCGCGTCAGGTGGATCACCGCCGCCTTGCTGGTGTTGTAGGAGGCCTGCTTTTGCGGGTCGTTCACGATCAGGCCCGACATAGAGGCGATGTTGATGATCCGCCCACCACCGGCGTTCTTCATGGGGCCATGTACCGCCTGGCAGCAGTAGAACAGCCCATCGAGGTTGACGGCCATGACCTCACGCCAATCCTGCTCCGAGACCTCTTCGGCCGGCGACCACTTGGTGATGCCGGCGTTGTTCATGAGGAAATCGATCCGCCCAAAGGCCTCCAGCGTCTGCTCAACCATGGCCACCACGCTGGCCTTGCTGGTGACATCGGTCTCTACAAAGAGGCCGCGACGACCCCGCGCCTCGATCCGATCCACTGTCACGGGTCCGGTGGCCGGGTTCTGCTCCGCGACCACCACATCAGCCCCGGCCTCGGCAAAGGCCTGGCAGAATTCCTGGCCCAGCCCTTGGCCACCGCCGGTCACGATGCCAACCTGTCCCTCCAGCGAGAACGCGTCCATGATCATCGGCTTGCTCCTCAGTCGGGCTCGTCTCGTGCCACCATGTCGATGCTAGTCAGCCCAGAGGTCGCTGTCAACGCCACAGGCGTCGCAGCCTGGACCAAGACGCCCCAAATGGGACGGCGCATGGCGGGACCAGACCAGCCGAGCCTGGGCACATGGACTTGACCCGCTAGCGCGGCAGACTAGGCGCTAGAGCTCGGCGCGCCATAGCAGAAAACCCTCCTCACCACTATCCCTAGTGGTGCAGAGGGCTTCGCCTGCGACCTGTAGTGTCTAGCTCCTCGGGCTGGACTCGAACCAACAACCAACCGGTTAACAGCCGGTCGCTCTACCATTGAGCTACCGAGGAACGTCCCTGAAGACGATCGCTATTCTAGCCGGAACACCCCGTCCGGTCAAATGCGCGCCCGAATCCGCGCTAGCTGAGGTAATCACGCAAACGACGGCTGCGGGTGGGATGTCGCAGCTTGCGCAAGGCCTTGGCCTCGATCTGACGAATGCGCTCGCGCGTCACGCCAAACTCCTGGCCAACCTCCTCCAGCGTGCGGGGCTGCCCGTCCTCCAGTCCAAAGCGCAGCGTCAGCACCTGCCGCTCTCGCTCCGTCAGCGAATCGAGCACGTCGTGCATCTGCTCCTTCAGCAGCTCTTTGGTGGTCTCCTCCACGGGGCCCGCGAGCGTCTCGTCGGGGATGAAATCGCCGAGCTCGCTATTCTCCTCAGAGCCCACCGGCATCTCTAGCGACATGGGCTCTTGCGCGATCCGCACATACTGCCGCACCTTGTCCGCGGCCCTGCGCAGGCTGCGGGCCACATGATCCGGCACCGGGGTGCCGTCGCGTTCCGCAGCCTCGATGGCCCGCCGCTCGGCATCGGTGACCAGGTTCATGTGCACAGCGATCTCTTCAGGGGTGGGCTCGCGCTCCAGTTCCTGCTGGAGGCTGCGCATGGCCCGCGTCACCCGGTTGATCGTCTCCACCATGTGCACCGGGATGCGGATGGTCCGCGCTTGATCGGCAATGGCGCGGCTAATCGCCTGGCGAATCCACCAGGTCGCATAGGTGCTGAATTTGTAGCCCTTGTGATAGTCAAACTTTTCCACGCCGCGCAGCAGCCCAAGGTTGCCTTCCTGGACCAGATCCAGGAGTGACAGACCCCGCCCCGTGTAGCGCTTTGCGACGCTTACCACCAAGCGCAGGTTCGCCTCGGCCATACGCCGTTGCGCCAGCTCCCCCCGCAGCCTCTTGAGCTCGAGACGGTGTCGCTCCCGCGAGGAGAGCTCGTTCTCGCGAGCCTCCAGCTCCTCGGCCGCCTGGTTGCCCTCCTCGATCGCCTTGGCCAAGCGCACCTCTTCCTCGGCCGTCAGCAGGTCGACCCGGCCGATCTCGCGCAGGTACATGCGCACTGGATCGCTGATCGCCTCCAAGTCGAGCGGCTCGCCCCCGACGTCATCATCGGGCTCGCCATCGATGGTCGGAGCCTCGTCGTCCTCCAGGCCAAAGATCGGGACGCCCATATCGGTGAGGACATCCACTAATGCACGAAGGCGCTCGGGATACTGGTCAATATCGGGGATGGCGTCCAGCAGATCCTTGCGGGTGAGGTGTTCCTGCCGAATGCCCTTGGCCAGCAGCTCATCGATGCGGGCATGATAGTCCGCATCGCTGTCGCGACTGGCGCGGGGCTGATCCTCACGCCACTGACGCTCGGCGTCAACCTGAAGAGGCACCTCTGGCGAGTGGGCGTTGTTGTGGTTTCCGTTCGAGGGGTCGCTTGGCATACTTTCCTCTGGTGCGCGCGTCAACGTCGACTGGAACCGATCAGGCTCAGCTCGTGCGCCCGCTGGTGCAAGAGCCGCAACTCCGTCCTCCCACGGTTGATCAGGTCGCTGATGTGCGCCACACCCTCTAGCTCGGAAGACGCAACCGCGTCGTCGAGCAAGAACTGCAGCTCGCGCATCGTCCGCGACAGGGATCGCTCACGCAGGCGAATGGTGGATTTGATCAGGTCCTCGCGAACCATCTCCGGGGACAAGGGCGGGCCACCCTGGAGTCTAGAGTGGAGCGATTCTACATGAGCCCCGACACTGGTGTCAAGATGCGCCAAGACGCGCTCAAGGGCATCCTCGCCGGGCCCGATCTCTGGCGCGACCTGGCATAAAGCATCCCAGATCAGCCGGTGGCGCGAATCTGCGAACGACTCGCCCAGCGCTTGGGGGCTCAGTTCCGTCTTTTCCAGCACCTGCCACCCCACGTCTGGGTAGCGCACCAGCAGCGCCACGGCGCGGCTCTCCAGGTCTATGGGCACCTCGCGGGATGCCGCTGCCGCCTTGGTGCTAGCCTCCTCCGAGGCCGTACCCCGCCGCCGTGCCCCCCCCCGAAGGCGCCGGGCCTCGTCGGCCAAGGTGCGCTCGTCGATGCGGATGGCCTGAGCGAGCCGTTGGGTATAGTGCTGTCGCTCCAGCGGGTTCGCCAGCTCGTTGATGATCGGCAGCACCTTGTCCACCACCTGGCGCTTGCCGCGCGCCGTCGAGAGATCGGCCCCGGCCACCGCCAGCCCGATCAGGTGCTCCACGACGGGTTTGGCCTCCTCCACCAACCGGTCCCAGCGTTCCCGATCCTGCAACACCAGCTCGTCGGGATCTAGGCCATCAGGAAGGGCGAGGACGCGGATGTCGGCCTTGAGGCGCGACTCGTACCGCACCAGGCCAGAAGCCGTCGGGATCGGAACCGTCTCGCGCGGCATGGCGCCCTGCGCGACCTCGACGCCGCGCTCGGTGGCCCTCACGCCAGCGGCATCGGGGTCGAGGGCAAAGATCAGCCGCTCGACGATGGGCTGCAACAAGGCGACATGATCCCCGGTAAGCGCGGTGCCCATGACCGCCACCAGATTGTGCACGCCCTCCTGGTACGGTCCGATCACGTCCATGTAGCCCTCGACGACGATGGCCGTTCCAGTCTGCCGAATGGCCTCGCGAGCCAGGTCGAACCCGTAAAGCAGGTGCCCCTTGTCGAACAGCGGCGTCTGCGGGGTGTTCAGGTACTTGGGCTCGCCCTGCCCCAAGACGCGGCCGGCGAACCCCACCACATGCCCGCGAGGATCCCGAATGGGGAACATGACCCGATCGCGAAAGCGGTCATACACGTTGCCGCGATCGTTCCGGACCAGCAACCCGGCCTCCATCAGCAGCTCTTGGTCATACCCCGCCCCCTGCAAAGCTTGCTCACAAGCATGCCAATCATCGGGAGCATAGCCAAGCTGGAATGTCTGGAGGGTTGCATCTGTCAGGCCGCGCCGACGCAGGTATGCCAGCGCTGACGCGCCTACGTCGGTAGCCATGAGCGTGCGATGGAAAAAGCGAGCGGCCTCTGTGTTTGCTGCCCGCAAGCGATCAGTCAGCTCGCGTCGCGCCTGGCCCTCTTCGTCCAGAGGCTCCAGTATCACGCCAGCGCGGTCTGCTAGCTGTCGCAGCGCCTCGCCAAACTCGACGCCCTCCATCTGCATCACGAACGTGAATACGTCGCCGCCCGTGTTGCAGGCCCCAAAGCAGTGCCAAGTCTGTGTCTCTGGGAACACGACAAAGGAGGGCGTCTTTTCGCTGTGAAATGGGCAAAGCCCCTTGTAGTTCTGCCCTGCCTTTTGCAGACGCACGCGCGATCCGATCAGATCGACGATATCGACGCGCTGCTTGACCTCATCAACCACGCTCATCGCGATCTGTCCGTAAAACCATAGGCCCAGAGCCGGCCGTCATCGTCCGACAGATACGCGGTACCGGTGGCGAGATCCATGGCCAGCGCTCCGGGCGCACCATATCCGGCGCCTGCCGCCTCGCCAAGCTCCTCCAAGGTCGCGCCATGCAGCACGCGCAGGCCCCCCGCCTCGCGCAAGATCACTTGATCCCGAGCCGCATCGACCACCAGAGCGTTGGCTCCCTGCAACGGGCGATCCGGGTTGCCCCACACCGTCCGGACCACCGTAGCGGCCTCGCCATCCACCATCGAGATCCCGCCATAGTGCGCAGAGAGGGCATGGGTCGCATAGACCCGTCCAGACGTTTCCGACGCGACCAGCTCAGAGACCAAGCCCACCCCACCCAAAGCTACCAGCCCCTGCGGATCGAGAGAGGCGACGTCGAGGACCATCAGAGACCCCGTCTCGCACAGCGTGACATACAACCGGCCAGCCGATGCCACCACCGCCATCGGCCCAGGCGTACCGGGCAACCGTAGGCGATGCACTAGCTCGAGCGTGGCTGCATCCAGCACCGCCAAGCTCCCGGCGTCTGCCTCAGCCACCCAGAGGCGCCCACCTAGGAGGAGCATCTCGGTGGGACGGCCCAACCCCTGTGCCACGGCTACCAGCTCGCCACTCGGGGACAGGCGATGCACCTCGCCCCGGCTGGGCACGCTGGCACAGATGCCGCCCTCGGACGACGCAACCGCTAGGCGGTAGACATGAGCCGGCAGACGCCGTACCCACGCTTGCTGGCGCGTCGAGACGTCCCAAACCAACACGCGGCTGCCCGAAGCGGTAACCAAACGCCCTCGGCCAGCGTCGTAGGCCATGTCGGCGGCCGGATCACCCTCGCCTTGCAGCGTCACCCCGCTGAATGGCACAAGCACGCGGTCGCCACGATCATCAGGGACCCCTACCACCGGTTCGACCACGACCTCAGCCGGCGCCACCAGGCCTCTCGCCGCCGCCTGGGAGTATCGTGCCAGATGGGGCAGGTACGCCTGCGGCTCTCCCTGATGAGGCAAGGCCACCCCACATACCCGCAACGAGGCATCGTCCACCACCATGGCGGTGCGCAGCCCGGCGTCGACATTGCCCTGGGCGTTATAGGCGCCAAAGCGCAAGGTGATGGTCTGCCCCGCATAGCGCGACATATCATAGCGCGCCTGCTTCCAGGCCTGGGCGTTGTCACGCTCCCACATGAGATATTCAATCGCCACGCCCTGGTCGTTGAGAATGGCCACATATTGCAGCCCGGCTGTATCCGATTCGGCCATGGGCCAATACCAGAACTCTAGCAGAACACTCTGGTTGGTCTGGGGTATCCGTATGGTCTGCTGGCCCGACGAATAGCTGACGACCGGCGCCCCGTCGAGGATGCCAGTCTGCAGTGCGCGCTGCCCCCCGTGAACCACTGCCGTGCTGTAGCGCGCCGTGTAGGCCGTCTGTATCAGCTGCCAGCCTGACCCCTCAAAGCCGCCGTCCTGCAGGAGCTCGGCACAGTCACCAGGTGGGACCGGCGTGGGCGTGGGAGTCACCTTGACCGTCACAGGCGCAGCGTTCGCTAGCGACACGCTTCCCAGGTTGCTGGTCGTGGCGGAGACAGAGCTGGCAAAGGTTCCGGCGGTCGCCCCCGCCCTAGCACGAAAGCGCAGCGTCACCGTCCGGGGAACCGTGGCCGTCGATTTCCCCATGGCCCGCACCGCGTCGTACTGCTGGTGGCCGAGCCAATCCCAGACAGCCCATTCGCCATGTGGATCCTTTAGCTGGTACGGGCAGACGCCGCGAACCTCCGGCCAGAGCCTCCACCAGTCGCGGTAGGCTCGCACCATATAGTCGGCGCGGTTGGACTCGTTGATCTGCGGCAGACCATAGATGCCGCAAAAGTCGCAGGCGCCCAGGGCATAGCCGGTCTCGGTGATGAGCACGTCGACGCCCACGCGGCCATGGGTCGCCAGCCGTTCCAGCTCTAGTTGGTAGCTATCGATGGCTAGCTCGCGATAGCCGCCGACGTTGCCCGCGTGCAGGTTCTGGTTCGGCGGCCGGTTGCCGGGGTATACGTGCGCCGACCAGACGTCAAAGGCCTGTAGCGCGCCCGGCACCGTCGCCATGCCGTCGATGAACCCGAGCCAGTCGTACCCGCCACCGGCCGAGTAGGCCACGCCCGGAGAGAGGCCACCATTCATCAGCACGATGCGCGAATCGCCCAGCGCTCGGATGGCCGACGCGGCGGCCACCAGGAACTCGCCATACTCGACGGGATTGGCCTGCCCGCTCCACTCCAGATCGAGGTTGGGCTCATTCCAGATCTCGACGTATAGCAGATGCCCGTCCCGGCGGGGGAGCCCGGCCACGACTCGCTTGAAGGCCTCGGCCATGCCGCTGTATGGGCGCGATGGCTTGACCCAGTGCCCCGGTCCGCCATCATAGACGCCGGCCAGACGGATCACCGGCACCAGCCCGCGATCATAGCATCCGTTCACAAAGCTGACCCAGGCGGATTCTGGCCCCGGCGTCGCCGTGGTGATGCGGTAGCAGAGCTGCTTGACATAGGCCCCCGGCCCCATCAGCTCCCGCACGCGGTCCAGCTGGTAGGCAGTGTCGGACCACTTGTCCTGAACAAAGGTGTGCATCCCGTAAAAGCTGCCGGTCCGCGCCCCAGGCAGCGTCGGCAGGTTCCATTGGAGACGTTGGCCGCTCTGAGTGGGATTGGAGATCGGGGCCGAGGCACCGTCGTACGCGAGCCGAGCCGAGGCAGTCACATAGCTGAACCCCGCTGGTAGAGTCACCTCCACACGTGGCGAGGAGCCGTCGCGCCAGTCGCTGTTGGTTAGCCTGACGGTGTAGACGATCTCTCCACCCGCATCCACCTGCGTTGGCTCGGCGGCCAGCTCCAGGCTCAAGGCCGAGCTCTGGGCACTTGTCGCCTGGAGGCACGGCCAGAGCATTGCGCCGAGTAGCGCCATCAGCACAACAGGCAGGATGATGCGTGTACGTCTCATCGTCGGGGCGCTAGCGGTCATACGGATCCCACTCCTCTATGGTGGAGCAAGGATATCGGCGAGGCTGGCTCCTGTCAACGTAGCCTGGCGGGAAAGGCAAGCCGGAGCCAGGCACGCAAGCCCGGCTCCGGCAGAGGTGCGAAACGTCGGCGGCCCTATTTGCGGTTACGGATGGTCGCCTGCGCCGCCGCCACCCGCGCCACCGGCACGCGGAACGGCGAGCAGCTCACATACTTGAGCCCGACGCGATGGAAAAAGTCGATCGAGTCCGGATCGCCGCCATGTTCGCCACAGATGCCCAGCTCGATATCGGCACGCGCGCTCCGGCCGCCGTCAACGGCTGCGGCCACCAGCTTGCCTACACCATCCTGGTCCAGCGTCTGGAACGGGTTGGCGGGCAGGATCTTGCGCTCCACGTATTGGAGAAGGAACTTGCCCTCGGCGTCATCGCGCGAGTAGCCAAAGCTCATCTGCGTCAGGTCGTTGGTGCCAAAGCTAAAGAACTCCGCATGCTCGGCCAGCTCGGCAGCCGTCAGGGCCGCGCGCGGCGTCTCGATCATGGTGCCGAACTTGTAATCCAGCTCCACGCCTTCCTCAGCCATGACCGCTTTGGCAACGGCTTCGAGCGAATCTCGCTGGTTCCTGAGCTCGTTCACGTGCGAGACGAGCGGGATCATGATCTCGACGTGCACATCCACGCCCTTTTTGGCCTGGCGACAGCCCGCCTCAAAGATGGCGCGAACCTGCATCTCTGTGAGGCCCGTCTTGATGAGGCCAGCGCGGCATCCGCGCAGACCCATCATGGGGTTGATCTCGCTCATGCCGACCACGGTATCCAGTAGCTCGGATCGCTCTTCCAGCTTTTCCGGGTCATCGCCCAAGCAACGCAGCCGCGTCACCTCTTCGATCAGGCTCTCTCGGCTAGGCAGGAACTCGTGCATGGGCGCATCCAGCAGCCGGATGATGACGGGCAGCCCGTCCATCGCCTCAAAGATGCCCTCAAAGTCCTCTCGCTGATGGGGCAGAATCTGATCCAGGTAACGCTGACGCTCGGCCTGATCCTTGGCTAGAATCATCTTGACCACGGCTGGCCGGCGCTCTTCCTCAAAGAACATGTGCTCCGTGCGGCAGAGACCGATACCCTCAGCCCCGAGAGCCCGCGCCCGCTTGGCATCACGCGGATAGTCGGCGTTGGTATAGACGCCCAACGTCCTGATCTCATCGGCCCAGCTTAGGAGGGTCGCCAACTCTTGCTCTTTGGCAAAGTCCACGTCCAACGTCTGCACAGCGCCAGCGAACACCTCGCCGGTGCTTCCATCGATCGAGATCACGTCGCCTTCGCTGATGACGCGTCCGTCCACCGTGAACCGGCGGCTTTCGGGGTCAACGTTGATATCTTCGCAGCCAGCCACGCACGGCAGGTTGTTGCCGCGAGCAACCACCGCCGCGTGCGAGGTGGCGCCGCCGTGCTGCGTGAGCACGCCCTTGGAGGTGAGCATGCCGCCAACATCGTCGGGCGACGTCTCGGGACGCACCAAGATGACGTCCTCCCCTTCCTCGGCCCGAGCCATGGCCCGATCCGAATCGAACACCGCCACGCCGGTGGCGGCGCCAGGCGACGCGTTCAGTCCCTTGGCGATCAGGTTGCCGCTCTCGACGGCACTGCGCTTGGCATCCGGGTCAAAGTGGGGGTGCAGCATCACGTCGACTTGATCGGGCGTGATCCGGTCAACCGCCTCTTCCTTGGTGATCAGCCCCTCTTTGGCCTGATCCACCGCGATCTTGATGGCGGCGCGGGCCGTGCGCTTGCCTGTCCTGGTCTGCAGCATCCACAGCTTGCCACGCTCGATTGTGAACTCGAGATCCTGCATGTCGCGATAGTGCTGCTCGAGATTCTCGGCCACCTCGACAAACTGTTGATAGATCTCAGCGTTGGCGTTAGCAAGCTCTTGGATGGCGAGCGGCGTGCGGATCCCAGCCACCACATCCTCGCCCTGGGCATTGGCCAGGTACTCGCCATAGAGCTGGTTGTTGCCGTCGCTGGGGTTCCGTGTAAAGGCGACGCCGGTACCAGAATCCTCGCCCATATTGCCGAACACCATGGTGCAGACGTTGACGGCCGTGCCCCAGGTGTCAGGAAGCTTGTTGATGCGACGGTAGGTGGTGGCGTTGGGGCCAAACCAAGAATCGAACACGGCCTCCACGGCCTGCCGTAGCTGCTCCCAGACGTCATCGGGGAACTCGTCGCCCAGCTGCTCGCGATAGATCGCTTTGTACTCGGCCACGATCTCTTTCAGCATCTCCACGGTCAGGTCGGTGTCTCGTCGGCCCTCGGTCTGCTCCTTGTAGCGGTCCAGCACCTGTTCAAAGAGCTGCCCGGGAATGTCCTTGACGATACGGCCATACGCGGAGATCAGACGCCGGTAGGAATCATAGGCGAAACGCTCGTTCCCCGACAGCTTGGCCAGGCCCTGCAGCGTCTCTGGGTTCAGGCCCACATTGAGGACGGTATCCATCATGCCCGGCATCGACAGACGCGATCCCGAACGCACCGAGACGAGCAGTGGGTTGTCCTTGTCCCCAAAGACCTTGCCCGTCTGCTCCTCCACCGTCTTGAAGGCCTCAACGACCTCATCCCACAGGCCCTCTGGCAGCTGCTTGTCCCGCTCGAAATAGGCCAGGCAGGCCTCAGTGGTAATGGTAAAGCCGGGCGGGACGGGCAGCCCAGCGTTGGTCATCTCTGCCAGGCCGGCACCCTTGCCGCCAAGAAGGTTCCGCATATCCCTGTTCCCCTCAGAGAACAGGTACACCCATTTCTGCGCCATTGTTATGATCCTCCCGTGCATCCGCTAGGTTTGTATTTCTGAGCCATTATAGTGGCCGCAGGGCCAATGAGCAAGTTGCCACCAGACCCACCGAGCTGCAACCTTCCAAACCTACCTGCGTAAAGAGTGTGACCACAGAAAGAGGAGGCAGGCCATGTATCTGTTGCTAAACTTGATCTGGTTTATCCTTGGGGGCGTGCTCGTGTTCTTGTGCTATCTGGTGGGCGGGCTGGTTCTATGTCTCACCATCGTGGGCATCCCGTTCGGCATCCAGCTGCTCAAGCTGTCGCTGCTGGGCGCGGCACCTTTTGGCAAAGAGGTAGACACCCACAACTCGGCGGGGAGCATTCCTAGCATCCTGCTGAACGTGCTCTGGTGGGTCTTTGGCGGGGTCGAGGTAGCACTGATCCACCTGGTGCTAGCCTTGGTCTTTGCCGTCACCATCATCGGGCTGCCTTTTGCCAAGCAGCACATCAAGCTGCTCAAGCTGGCCCTTGTCCCCTTTGGCGCTCAAGTTCGTGGCTGACAGCAAAAAGGGGCGGCAGATGATCTGCCGCCCCCGCCCTTTTTAGAACCCCTCCAGCCGCGCCAGATCCGCGATCCCCTCGGGCAACGCCGCAATCCGTTGGAGCAAACCCAAGCGCGTCTCGCGCAAAGCACTGTCCTCGACCATCACCAGCACGTCGTCAAAGTACCGTGCAATCATCGGCTGCAGGGTAGAAAGCTGCTCGACCAGCGTGTCTACGTTGCCTGCGCTGGCAAGCGCCCCTTCGGCAGCCAGACATGCCTGGTAGAGATCGGCCTCCACTGGCTCGACAAAGCGCTCTCTGTCGATCTGGTAGATCGTCGCTTGATCACGTACGATGCGCACGCACCGGGCATAGTTGTCCAGAATGAGGCTCCAGCCGGGCTTCTGTGTCCATGCGGCCAACGATTGGGCAGCGGTATACGCGCGGAAAGGCATCGATGCCTGCTCCGCCAGCACTGCTGCCGCCACATCATGCCCGATGCCCATGTCTCGCAGTACGCCCTCCAGACGGGTGGCCAGGAATGCCTCCAGCTCATCAAGCGTCTCGGCCGTCGCCTCGATGGGCAAGCCCTCGGCAGCAGCGGTGAGGACAGGCTCCAGATCAAGCTCCAACTCGAGTGAGATCAGGATCTGATGAACGGCCAACGCCATCCGACGCAACCCCCATGGATCGGCCGCGCCCGTGGGGCGCACGCCGGCGGCGAACAAGCCCACCAGGCTGTCGACCCGGTCCGCCAGGCCCACCACGACCCCGGGCAGGCTCTGGGGCAGGCGGTCACCGGCGTACCGCGGCAAATAGTGCTCCTCGATGGCCTGCGCCACGGCGTCGGACTCGCCCGATAGCCGGGCATAGTGCGCCCCCATGACGCCCTGCAGCGAGGTGTGCTCGACCACCATGTTGGTAGCGAGGTCGCTCTTGCAGAGGGAGGCCGCGCGTGTCACCGCCCGCTGGTCGTCCTCCGCCAGGCTCAGCATCGCGCCGACTCGCGGGGCCAGGCGCTCGATCCGCCACACCTTGTCGAGCACGGAGCCGAGATGCTCCTCAAATGTCAACGTGGCCAGCTTTTCCGTAAAGCTGGGCAGACTCTGGCGGGTGTCCGCATCGTAAAAGAACCCGGCGTCGGCGTAGCGTGCGCGCAGCACCTCCTCGTTGCCGTGACGCACAGCGTCAACGTCGAGCTCGCGCCCGTTGGCCACGGCCACAAAGTAAGGCAGTAGCTCGCCATCCCGTACCACTGGGAGATACCGCTGATGCTTTTTCATCACCGCCAGCAGCACCTGGTCAGGAAGCCGCAGATAGGCGCGATCAAACCCGCCCAACAGAGGCAAAGGATGCTCCACGAGATCCGCCACCTCGCTGAGCAGCTCCTCATCCTCTGGGATGGTGCCGCCAACCTCAGCCGCCAGCTGAGCGGCACGCCGTCGGATCGCCTCGCGCCGCTCGCCCGAAGACAGGGCCACACCGGCGGCGATCATGGTCTCCAGGTAGGCGTCAGCGTCAGGAATGACCACATCGGGCGAGCCCTCGGGTCGAATACCACGGCTGACGCGTCCGCTGGTCACCTCCGCGTAGGCGCAAGGGATCACACGGTCTCCCAAGAGCGCCACCAGCCAGCGCACCGGCCGCGAAAAGGCCGCACCGCTATCGTTCCAACGCATGCTCTTGGCGAAACGCAGCGATCCCAACGCCTCTGTCAGCAAGTCCGGCAACAACTGGCTGGCTGGCAGGCCCTCTTCCAGAACCATCGCCACCGTATAGTCCTTGCCTTCGATCGAGCGCACCTGTAGCGCCGAGACGTCGACGCCGCGGGATCGGGCAAAGCCCTGTGCCGCCTTGGTCGGCGTACCATCCTGACCATAAGCGATCTGGGCGGCCGGCCCCCGAAACGTGGTCTCGCGGTCCTCCTGCGCCGCCGCAAGCTCCTCGACGAGAGCGACGATGCGACGGGGCGTCCCCATCACCCGTAGCGCGCCATGGTCGAGCCGCGCCTCGTCTAGCGCTCGCGTCAGATGCCGCTTTAGCTGCGAGCAGGCCGACGCAAGGTCGCCGACGGGGAGCTCCTCACAGCCGATCTCGAGTAGCAGCGTACGAGGTCCATCAGTCGCCTTCGTGTCGGGCTCGGAGACCCCGGCCGGCACCTCTTTGGTCGGGGCTAGCTTGGCAAAGGGGTGCCCCAGCTCCTCCCGTTGCTGCACATAGGTCTGGGCCACCCGGCGCGCCAAGTCGCGCATCCGCACAAAGAACCGAGCCCGCTCCGTCACGCCCACCGCCCCGCGTGCATCCAACACGTTAAAGAGATGCGAGCACTTGAGCACATAGTCGTGCGCCGGCATGACCAGCCCCGCCTCCAGGGCCCGCTGCGCCTCGGCCTCACATAGCTCGAACATCCGCCGCACGCCATCCACGTCGGCGACCTCAAAGTTGTAGGTGCAATGCTCCACCTCACCACGCAGGTAGATGTCACCGTAGGTCAAGTCGCCACGCCACTGGATATCCGGGATGGCGCGTACGCCCTGCAGCACCATGACGATCCGTTCGAGTCCGTAGGTGATCTCGACCGAGATGGGATCGAGATCCAGGCCACCCGCCTGCTGAAAGTAGGTATACTGGCTGATCTCCTGGCCATCCAGCCAGACCTCCCAGCCCAGTCCCCAGGCCCCTAGGGCCGGCGACTCCCAGTTGTCCTCAACAAAGCGGACATCGTGCTGCGACACGTCGATGCCCAACGCCACCAAGCTCTGCAGGTACAGCTCCTGCGGGTTGCCAGGGTCCGGCTTGAGGATGACTTGGTACTGGTAGAACTGTTGCCAGCGATTGGGGTTCTGGCCATACCGCCCATCGGCCGGGCGCACCGAGGGCTCGGGATAGGCCACGTTCCACGGCTCGGGTCCCAAGACCCGCAGCGCCGTGGCCGGGTTGAGCGTTCCCGCGCCAACCTGCACGTTGTACGGCTGCCATAGCACGCAGCCCTGGTCGGCCCAGAACTGGTTGAGCCGCATGATTACCGTCTGGAAATCCATACATCCCCCTGCCTTGGTGTTGTACCGGCGATGTCGTTCAGCTGGGCGAGAGCCTTTCGGGTTGGCCGTCTCGTGCGCTGGCACCCGACTCGATCTGACGCAGCTCTAGCTCCAGCCGATCCATGAACCCCACGCTGTTGAGCTCTCTCTCGAGCACCTGCCGCAGATACGCGCGCAAGAGCGCCCGTACCTCGCTGCTGGTCGCATCGCTCAGTCGCAACCTAACGATGTCTGAGTCCGGGCGCCGCGCCATGAATCGCAGCACCTTTTGCGCGGCCAGCGACAAGGTGCCCAGACCTGGCTGGTCGGCGGCACAGTGGGGGCAGATGATGCCCCCCTCGTCAGCCGACCAGGCATTCCGTCGGGGCTGGATCTCGGCCCCGCAGACGACGCACCGATAGAGCTCCAGCCAGAACCCTGACACGCCCAGCAGTCGCACCTCAAAGCGGCGCGTCCAAAGCTCCAGGTCGGCGGTCTCGCACAGCCGAGCCAACGTGTCCGCCAGCAGGCCATAGAGCGATCGACACTCTTCTTGGTGTTGGGAGAACGCCGCGGCCAGTTCGCCCACGTAACAAGCATGCGAAAAGCGCCGCAAATCGCGCCCCAAGGCCACATACGTCTCCATGGCCTCGGCCTGGGTGACCACATCAAGGCTCCTGCCCCGCGCCAACATGAGCTGCACGCGGGCGAACAGGCCGATATGGCCCGCCTTGCGGCTCGTGGCCCGCCGCACGCCCTTGGCGATTACGTCCAGGCGTCCTTGCGGGGTCAGCAGCCGCAGAATGCGGTCCGCCTCACCATAGTCCTGCTGATGGAGAACGATGGCCTCGGTCCGATAGACCCGCGATCGTTCCGCGCCTGGCTCGGTCACACGTGCCCCAACCGCCTCAATACCTCAGTCGTTACCTCAGCCACCAGCTCGGCCAGCGACGGATCGTTTGGCTCTTGCGCAGCGGCGACCGCCTCACGCTCCAGCGCCTTTTCGGCCTGCGCCACCGTAGCCGCCAAGTGCTCCCGCCGCTTTCCCGCCAGCAGCGCTACCTCGTCGGCTGGGAGTTCCTGGACGTGACCAAGCAGATGTGCCAACAGAACCACCCACGCGGTGTTCTCCACTTTGGCCATCTTGCCGAATGCATCCATAGCGCTCTGCCCCACCGTGACTGCGCCGTGCCGATCCAGCACCAGGGCATCGTGGTCGCGGATCAGCTTGCGTACCACTTCGGGGCCCTGCGCCGACGTCGGCGTCGCATAGGCCGTCGTAGCGATGGCGCCCGTGTAGACCAGCGACTCGGGCAGCACAGGCACGTCGAGCGACCGATTAGCCACCGAAAACGCGGTCGTGATGGGAGGATGAGCATGCACCACGGCTCGCACATCGGGCCGTTGGCGGTAGATCTCCAGATGGAGTCGCAGCTCGGCCGATGGGCGCATCCCGTTCAGCGGCGAAACCTCGTCCGGCGCTAGCGCCCCGATCAAGTCGGTAACAACCAGGTCAGCCGGTGCCAGCTGTCCCTTGAACACCCCACTGGGCGTGGTGATCAGGTGGTCCTGGCCCCAGCGCACCGAGACGTTGCCGTCCAAGGGCGCGATCAGATCCTTCTCATAGAGCAGGCGGCAAACCTGGCAGATCTCGGCCCGAATGGCCCGCTCCTGGGCCCGTAGCTCTCGGCTGACCGGCGTGGTCGGAGTGCCATCCTGCTCACTCATGCGCACCCCGCACGATGGCGATCCCGGCGCTAGCCCCCAACCGTGTGGCGCCCGCCGCCACCATGGCGATGGCCTGCTCATAGGTGCGAATACCGCCAGCCGCCTTGACGCCGATATCGGGCCCCACGGCATGTCGCATCAACGCCACGTCCTCCACCGTCGCCCCGCCAGCGTTCATCCCCGTAGACGTCTTGACATAGTCCGCCCCCGCCTCGACGGCCAGCAGGCTGGCGACTGTCTTTTCCAGGTCGTCCAGTAGGCACGTCTCCAAGATGACCTTGAGCTTGGCGCATCCGTCGGCGCATACCTGGGCCACCGCAGCAATGTCATCTGAGACCAGAGCATAGTCCGCCGCCTTGAGGGCGCCCACGTTCATGACAATGTCGATCTCGGTGGCGCCGTCCTCGATAGCGCGAGCGGCCTCCAGTGCCTTGATCTCCGATACATTAGTGCCCAAAGGAAATCCAGCCACCGAGCAAACCGCCACGCTCGCGCCCTCTAGAGCCGCGGCGCAACGCCCCACATACACCGGATTGACGCACACGCTGGCAAAGTGGTACTCGGCCGCCTCGGCGCACAGCTGCTCGACCATGGCAGGCGTAGCTTCTGGCTTGAGCAGGGTGTGGTCGATCATGCCCGTCAGGGCAAGGCGTCCAACCGGATTGG
>DAIRUQ010000021.1:0-2385 GCA_036803245.1 Chloroflexota bacterium
CGGGTACAGATGGCGGTGCCCGGGCTGAGCACCTACGGCGGACGGCAGGCCTCGGTGAGCTCGGCGCTGGATCCGGTGCAACGCCGCACCTGGGAGCCGACGCCCTATGTGCGGATGGTACCCGGGATGTTGGAGAAGCTGCGCGTCGAGCTGGGCGAGGATGTTGAACTGCTGCATGATGTGCACGAACGGATTCCGCCGATCCAGGGAGTCTGGCTGGCCAAGGCGGTCGAGCCCTACCGGCTCTTTTTCCTGGAGGATCTGCTGGCGCCAGAGGATCTGGGCTACTTTCGGATGGTGCGCGAGCAGACCTCGACGCCGCTGGCTATGGGCGAGCTGTTCGTGAGTCAGGCCGAGTACGTGCCTTTGATCCAGGAGCGGCTGATCGATTTCATCCGGGTGCATATCTCGGACATTGGCGGGCTGAGCATGGCGCGCAAGCTGGCGGCGTTCAGCGAGTTCATGGGGGTGCGGACGGCCTGGCACGGCCCCGGCGACGTGTCGCCGGTGGGTCACGCAGCCAACATGCATCTCGATTTGGCGATCTCGAACTTTGGCATTCAGGAGCTGTCTCGCTTTGGTGAGGCGACGCGGGAGGTCTTTCCGGGGTGCCCCGAGGTGCGCGACGGCTGCATGTGGGCCAATGATCGCCCTGGCTTGGGCATCGACATCGACGAGGCCAAGGCGGCGCGGTATCCCTTCCCGGAGCATCCGATCAACGGCGCCTGGCCCGAGATCCGCCGTTGGGACGGCACCGTCGTACGACCGTAAGCGACCATGATAGGGAACGGAGCTGCGTCGTGAGCCAACTGCAAGAGCACCTGCGCCAGTTCGAAGAGGTCATCGATCCTGACCGTTACGACGCGATCGAGCAGGCCTATCGCAATCTGTTTGCCTGGCAAGAGATGGATCCTCTGCCCTATATCTGGTCGAGCATGCCGCCCGTGGCGGACGATGACTGGCCGGCTCCCGCCTACAACGACACCGTCGCCGACCGGGAGCTGATGCTACTCGACCAGCTCCGGCCCTGTTTTCTCCATCATCAGGTGGGTGACCACTTTCCTCTCTGCATCCGCGCCAACTATGGCACGGTGATCCTGCCCAGCATCCTGGGCGCCGAGTGGCAACTGACAGAGAACTCCATGCCGTGGGCGCATCACCTGCCAAGCCGCGACGCCATCCGGGCGGTGGTCGACCGCGGGATTCCCGACCTGCGAACGGGCTTGGGAGGCACGTGTCTCGACACGGCGAGCTACTACCGTGAGGCGCTGGCGCCCTATGCCAAGCTCGCCCACTATTGCCGGATCTATCACCCCGACCTGCAGGGCCCCTTTGATGTGGCCCATCTCTTGTGGGGCCCGGACATCTTTCTCTGCCTGTACGATGACCCCGATCTGGTCCATCGGCTGCTGGATGTGGTGACCGAGACCTATATCGCGTACCTCCAGGCTTGGCGGGAGCATGTGGGCGAGGACCAGCCCTGGACGGCGCACTGGACGTTCCTCATGCGGGGCGCGGCCATGCTACGCGACGATACGCCGGTGATGCTGCGGACAGCCCAATATGAAGAGTTCGTCAAGCCTTACGATCAACGCATCTTGGACGAGTTCGGCGGGTGTATCCATTATTGCGGGTGCGGCAACCAGTTCATCGAATCGATGAGCACCAGCCGCAACCTCTATGGCGTCAACATCTCACAGCCCGACTGGAACAACATGGAGCGGTTCTGGCGGGCGGTAACGGCTAACCATCTGGTGGTACTGGGAATCGACGAGGCGTACGTGCCCGCCGACACGCGACGAGGCGTCGTGGTGCAGCGGGCGTACTAGGACTAGAGTCGCGCTAGAATACGGGCAGGCCAGGGTATTGGGTTCGCAGGCTGTATAGGCCGGTGCGTGCCGTGATATACAGGGTGTGCAGATCGGCATCTCCGAAGGCCAGGTTCGCTGGACGTTCGGGGCCCGCCGCAATGCCAACGAGGGTGCCCGTCGGCTCATAGATCCAGATGCCACCGGGCCCGGTGCAGTAGATGTTGCCGGCAACGTCTAGCTTCATCCCGTCGGGACTGCCCTCCTCGGGCGATTCCAGGGTGGCAAACAGACGATCGCTGGTGAGCTGGCCCTGGGAGTTGACGCCAAACACGCGTATCTCGCGACGCGGCGAGTCATCCACATAGAGCAGCGACTCGTCGGGCGAAAAGGCCAGGCCGTTGGGTCGGCCAAAGTCGGTCTCTAGCAGATGCAACGCGCCGTCTGGGGCGATCCGGTAGAGGCCATTGTGTGGCAGCTCTCGCTCTTTCTCGCTGATGCCATAGGGCGGATCGGTAAAGTAGACACTGCCATCGGAGCGTACCACGATGTCGTTCGGGCTGTTCAGCCGGGCTCC
>DAIRUQ010000021.1:2485-33002 GCA_036803245.1 Chloroflexota bacterium
GTGAACTGAAAGCCTCCGGCTACCTGGGTGTAGGTGGTGGTTTCTAGCAGATCCTCAAGCCTCATGTCGCTCCTTTCTCACGCTGGCACGCCTCCAGTATAGGTCCAAGAGGCCAGTGGCTCCAGCGATCGCGCCAACCCCCTTGGCACTTTTTGGGTTGCTCTCCCTGATGGCAGTATAATAACCGATCGGTATGGTCGGATCATCGTTTGGCGAGGCATCAGCCTGAGGGGAACAAGCGTCCGTATATGAATGCGATTCTGCATGGAACCTGGATCCATGATCCACAAGACAGTGCCGCGGACGGCTTTTTCGCCTGGGCCGAGCGCGCGGCCGATGCACCAGCCCAGGCCGGGGGGCGACGCCCTCGGGTGGGGCGGCATCCCTATGCTGCCACTACTATTGAGATAGCCCAGTTGCTGGCCCACTATGTCCCCGATGTGGACTGGCGAGCCGCACCTCGCATGACCCGGGTGGCGCTCTTGCCCAGCTACGAACATGCGCCAGTGGTGCCGCGTTGGCTGGTTGCGGCTGATGAGAACGGCAACGGCGAGCCGTCCATGGCATGGTGGCGGATCGAAGGCATCGGGATTCCCGTGCTCCAGATCGTCGAGGTGTTGGCGGCGTTGCCCATGCGCAACCATGCCATCGGGGCGCCCCATCGCGTGGGCGATGACCTCCGCTTCTGGGGCATTGTGGCCAAGTTCGGGCTAGAGATACTAGCTGGCCAGCGCTATCTGCCCGGGATCGCCGCGCGCGATCAGGAGCTGTACGCACGCTGGCAACCAGCCTTGCGGAGCGAGGAGGACCTGGAGCGAGAGCAAGTGCTGACCACCGGCATGCCACCAGTTTGCCGCGCGATCTTTCGCGAACGCGGCGGCATGGATCAGGTGCGGCTCCCTCGCGCCGACCTGGTGCTGGATAGCTTTTTGGCCCACCTCACTGACCAAGCTGTGCGTGCCTGGAGCGAGACGTCTCCTGACTGGATCCTGAACAGCAATGGCTCAGCCCGTCATTATATGGGATCTGTGGATCTGGGGCGCCAGTGGCTGGCCGCGTTGGTTGGGGATGACCCCAGCCTGCGGCTCAACGGTCAACGCAACCGCGATCTGACCCGTTTCTACCGGGGCTGGCAAGGATGGTCGCGGCAGGCCCGCCAGGCTGACGCCAGCGAGCTGCGCCTCTGCTTTCGGCTGGAGCCGCCCGCGGCTGGCGAACCCGACGATGATGGCCACTGGCATCTGCGGTATCTCTTGCAGGCGGTGGACGATCCCAGCCTGATGATTCCCGCGTCCCACATCTGGCGCGAGCGCGGTGATGTGCTGAGCTATCTGAATCGCCGCTTTGATCAGCCGCAGGAACGGTTGCTGGCGGGGCTGGGTGCTGCCCAGCAGTTCTCGCCCGCCATTCGCCGCAGCCTCAAGCGCAACGCCCCTGAAGGCGCCAGGTTGACGCCTCAGGAGGCCTATACCTTTTTGCGAGAGACCGCTCGCCTACTCAAGAGCACTGGCTTTGGCGTGTTGGTCCCCCCTTGGTGGAGCCGCCCCGACGCCCGCCTGCGGGTGCGGGTGCGCCTGGGCGCCCAGGCCGACGAGGCTGCGCCTGGGTACCTGAGCATGGATCGCCTCATCTCGTACGACTGGGAGCTGGCGCTGGGAGACGATGCGCTCAGCCGAGAAGAGTTCGAACGGTTGGCTGCGCTCAAGACGCCCTTGGTGCGCATGCGTGGTCAGTGGGTGTTGCTTCAGCCAGAGCAGGTAGAGGCCGCCATCGCCTTTTGGAAGCGGCAGCAGGCCCGCGATAGCATGACGCTGGGCGAGGCTCTGCGTCTCGCGTTGGGCAGCAAGGACGTGTTGGATGGCCTGCCCGTCGCCGAGATCGAGCTGGACCCCTGGTTGCAGGACTTGGTGCAGGCGCTGGAGAATGGTCAGCGTTTCGAGGTGCTGCCCGAGCCCAAAGGCTTTCGGGGCGAGCTGCGCCCCTACCAGGTGCGGGGCATGGCTTGGCTCTCGTTCATGACGCAACTGGGGTTGGGCGTGTGCCTGGCTGATGACATGGGCTTGGGCAAGACGATCCAGACCATCGCGCTGTTGCTTCACGACAAGGAACGGGGCGCGCTCGACGAACCAGCCTTGGTGATCTGTCCCACCTCGGTGGTGGGCAACTGGCGGCGCGAGGTGCAGCGGTTTGGGCCTGACTTACGTGTGATGGTGCATCACGGTACGGGCCGCTCTGGCGGCGAGGATCTCTTGCAGGAGGCGCGCAGCCACGACCTGGTGATCAGCACCTATGGGCTGGCTTGGCGCGATCTTGAGGACCTGCGGCAGGTGCCCTGGAGCTATGTGTTCCTGGACGAGGCGCAGAACATCAAGAATCCTTCCACCAAACAGGCGCGAGCTGTGCGGCGGCTGCAGGGCGTGCGGCGGGCGGCCTTGACGGGCACGCCCGTAGAGAACCGCCTCTCGGAGCTCTGGTCGATCATGTCCTTTCTGAACCCTGGCTATCTCGGCGGGTTCGATCGCTTCCGTCGCAACTATGCGGTGCCCATCGAGCGTTACCAGGATGATCAAGCTCTGACAGAGCTGCGTACTCTGGTTCAACCCTTTATCCTGCGCCGCGTCAAGACCGATCCCATGGTGATCCAGGATCTCCCCGAAAAGCTGGACGCCAAAGTGTTCTGCAACCTGACCCGCGAGCAGGCGACGCTCTATGAGGCCATCGTGCGCGACGCTATGGCCTCGATCGAGGACAGCGATCAAGAGATAGCCCGTCGCGGGCGCGTGTTGGCCATGTTGACGCGGCTCAAGCAGGTCTGTGACCATCCCGCGCTGATGCTGGGCGACGGCTCGGACATTGGCCGTCGTTCGGGCAAGGTCAACCGCCTCAGCGAGATGCTGGAAGAGGTGCTGGCCATCGGCGATCGAGCCCTGATCTTTACCCAGTTTGCCCAGATGGGGCACCTGCTGCAGCGCTACCTCCAGGAGCTGTTCCAGCAAGAGGTGCTGTTTCTGCACGGAGGCACCCCGCAAAAGCGGCGCGACGAGATGGTGATGCGGTTCCAAGAGGATCCGAATGCCCCCTCGATCTTTTTGCTGTCGCTCAAGGCCGGCGGGACGGGGCTCAACCTGATGCGCGCCAACCACGTGTTTCACTTTGATCGGTGGTGGAACCCCGCGGTGGAGAACCAGGCCACCGATCGAGCCTACCGCATCGGGCAACGACGTGATGTGCAGGTACACAAGTTCGTCACCGTCGGCACCTTGGAGGAGAGCATCGACGTGTTGATCGAATCCAAGCGTGAGTTGGCAGAGAACGTGATCGGAGCGGGCGAGGGCTGGCTCACCGATCTGGACACCGATGCGCTGCGTGAGCTGGTGGTGCTGCGAGAAGACAGCGCCATGGACGACTAGGGTAGGGGGTCTTGCGTTGGTAGACGAGCAGATCGCGTACAACAACGGATCCGCCGCTGGCTGGTGGGTGTCGCGCTGGCAATCGACGGTGTCGCAGGCCATGGGTCCGACAAACACCTCCGAGGGGCGGGCCTTGGTGCGCAAGGGCTTGATCAGCGGGCTATCCGTCGAGCTGGGGTTACTACGCGGGACCGTGGGCGGGGCCGAAGGAGCCTCCTGTCGCGTTCGCGTATCGTTGCGCACCCTGAGCGACGCCGAGTGGGATCGCTGCCTGGATGCCCTGGCCAGCCAGGCCGTCTATGCGGCCCAGCTTCTCAATGCAGAGCTCCCG
Organism: Chloroflexota bacterium; assembly: GCA_036803245.1. Lineage (GTDB taxonomy): Bacteria > Chloroflexota > Anaerolineae > UBA1429 > UBA1429 > DAIRUQ01. Next base: position 6,227 of record DAIRUQ010000021.1, read on the forward strand.
CGAGGCGTCGAGGGATTGATGCGAGGCCTGGGCGTGCCGCTCTTTGCCGAGGGACGTGGCGACATGGAGGCCGAGTGTAGCTGTGGCCATCTACGGTCGTGTCGGCATGTGGCGGCAGTGCTAATAGCCGCGGGCGAACGACTGGCGGACGATCCCTTCCTGCTGTTTGAGCTGCGGGGGCGCGGCCGCGACGACCTGGTGGGGGCGCTGCGCGAGAGGCGCTTGGCCGTCGTGGCCAAGCAGGAGGCGGCCTCCCGAGCGGTGGTCGCGGCGGGGACCTCTACCGAGGAGGCGCTGGAGGGCGTCACCGCCGACGCTTTCTGGCGGATGGGCGCAGAGGTGCGGGGTCTGCCTCTGCGGGTGGAGCCACCCGACATGAGCATGGAGACGCTCAAGGTGCTGGGCGACCTGACCTTTGCCGAGGACGAGGATCTGCTCCCCATGCTGGAGCCGATATATCGGCAGGTTACAGAGCGGGCTCTCGAGGTGGCCTACGAGGACCACCAGGACGCGGACGAGGATTGACGCTGCGCGGGGCCGTTTCTATACTGGCGGGCGTCAAGGGGCGGGGCCTCTGGGAGGTTTGGTGGCATGGAAGACTCTGCGGGGCCGTATCTGGCGCTGTTCCAGGGGCTGGTGTTCAACGAGCGGGGCCAGCCCGCGGAAGTGCGCTTTGTGGGCGGCGAGCCGCACTATGTGGTGGTCGACGATGGGTTCGAGCGGCACGTGGAGGCCCGTTCGGTCGATGACGCGGTGGTGGCCGAGCTGCAGCGTCAGGTGGACGAGCAGCAAGAGGAGCTGGTCGGGGCGATGTTGCACGCCTTGGGGCGCGACGATGTGCTCACCAAGGCGGCTCTGGAATCATCGCTGGCCAACCTGGGCGCGAGCCTGCGTGAGAGCGGCCCTGCGCAGTGGCTGCCTTGGCTCAAGATGCTGGGCTTTCGCATCGTCGTAGACGTGCATGGTCGGCTGGTCATGCTAACCTATGAGGGCGGCATCGATCTCCCCGAGGACGAATAGCTCTTCTCCTTGCGCTAGAGGTGCCCATGGGCTCGCGTGATTGGCTCTCGGCCGTCATCATTATCGTCTACTCGGGCCTGAGCATCATCAAGATCCACTATGAGCTGCGGGCCCGTCGCCTCGGTGAGCCCACCGTCATTCGCGAGAGCCGTCCCTATGCGATCCTTCTGGCGGTGTTCATCTGCTACGAAGTGACCACGCTGGCGATCTATCTGTTCGCGCCCGAGTGGCTGGCTTGGGCCAACATCGCTGTGGCTCCCTGGCTGCGATGGACGGCGGCTATCGTCTGCCTGCTCACGCTGCCGTGGTTCGCTTGGGTGCACCACGTGTTGGGCCACAACTTTTCCACGACGCTGAATATCCGTGCCAACCACACTCTGATCACCGACGGCCCGTACCGCTGGGTGCGCCATCCCATGTACACGGCCTTTTACGCGCTACACCTGGCAACGATCTTGGCGACGGCAAACCTGTTTCTCGGGCTGACCTGGTTGGCTGGGCTCATCGTGGTCATCAGCTTGCGGGTTGATCGCGAGGAGGCGATGATGATTCGCCAGTTCGGCGATGCGTACCGAGCCTACATGACTGAGACAGGTCGGTTTCTGCCTCCCCTGCGGCGCGTCCGCCCCGCCTAGACGGCTCCAATCTCTGCCTTTGTCTTGACGCGTTCGACCTTTGTGCTACACTATTGAAAGAGTTTTTCATCAAGAGGCTGAGCCATGGATTGGGAAGATCTCTTGGGTCGACGTGGGCATCGAGTCACCGCCTCGCGGCGGGCTGTGATGACCGCGTTGGAGAGCGTGGACGTACCCCTGGCCGCGGCCGAAGTGCTGGAGCAGGCCAGGACACGGCATCCGCGGCTGGGCTTGGTCACCGTCTACCGAACGCTGGATCTGTTCCAGGAGCTGGGTCTGGTTCGCCGCGTGCATCGAGAGGGCGGCTGCCACGTCTATACGACCGCCTCACCTGGGCATCATCATGCCATTGTCTGCCGCCACTGCGGCCGCGCAGCCGAGTTCACTGGCTGCCAGGAGATCCACGCGCTGATCCAGCGGGCCGAGGATGAGACGGGCTTTCAGATCGATGGGCACATGCTGCAGCTGTCGGGCTTGTGCCACCAGTGTGCGCGGGCTATAGAGCGAACAGGGTGATCCAGCCCGCGGTGGGCTGTGGTGGGAGGTGTTCGGTGCCGCATCGAATCGGGCGCATGGCGCTGGTCGTGGTCTGTGTGGGACTCCTGTTGGCGGGCTGCGGGTCGTCCAGCCCCAAAGGCGAGCCGAGCGAGGCCGATCTGAGGGTAACCGTCAGCATCGTCCCGCAGGCGTACTTTGTCGAGCGGATCGGCGGCGACCATGTGGCCGTGCAGGTGATGGTCGAGCCAGGGCAGAGCCCTCACACCTATGAGCCCAAGCCAGAGCAGTTGGTCGCGCTGAGCCAGTCGGACGCCTATTTCAGCATCGGCGTCTCTTTCGAGGATGCCTGGATGGAGCGGATCGCCGCTGCCAACCCGACCATGTTGCTGGTGGATACGACCGCTGGCATCCAGCGGCGATCCATCGAGGCCCACGAACACGGCGAGGATAAAGATCAGCACGAGGGTGAGGCCGACGAATCGGGAGAGCTGTTCGATCCGCACATCTGGCTTGCGCCCCGCCTCGTCAAGGTGCAGGTGGGTCACATCGCCGCGGCCCTGGCGGCGCTGGATCCCGACCATGCATCGATCTATGAGGAGAACCTGGCCGCCTTTGAGGCCGAGATCGATGCGCTGGATGCCGAGATCGACGCACAGCTTGCTGACGTGACCCCCGCCAAGTTCCTCGTGTTCCATCCTTCGTGGGGCTATTTCGCCGACGCCTATGGCTTGGAGCAGGTTGCCATCGAGGTGGGGGGGCAAGAGCCCAGCGCGGCGGAGCTGTCGCAACTGATCACGCTGGCGCGGACCGAACGGATTCGCGTGGTGTTCGCGCAGCCCGAGTTCAGCACCCGTACCGCCGATGTCATCGCCGACGAGATCGGCGGCCGCGTGCTCCTGATCGACCCGCTCGCCCGCGATTGGGGCGAGAACCTGCGCAACGTGGCGCGGACGATGGCCGAGGTGCTTGGCGAGGAGTGAGGCAGAGGGGCCAGGGAGCAACCGAGGTGGCTGAGGAGGGGAGATGGTGACGGGAACCGCGGAGACAGGAGCGACTCGCGAGGTCATTCGGGTAGACCACCTGTGGGCCTCCTATGACCACGAGATCGTGCTGGAGGACGTGAGCCTCACCGTCTATGAGCGCGACTTTGTGGGGCTGATCGGCCCCAACGGTGGCGGCAAGACGACCTTGCTGAGGGTGCTGCTGGGGCTGATGCGGCCGCTGCGCGGTGAGGTCCGCATCATGGGTGAGCGGCCGCAACGTGGTCGCCGTCACATCGGCTGGGTGCCGCAGCTGGTCGAGTTTGACCGCGACATGCCCATCCGAGTCCGCGATGTGGTCAGGATGGGGCGATTGGGGCATCGAGGCCTATTGCGACGGTACCAGCCCGAGGATGACGAGCAAGTGGCGCAGGCCCTGGCGGCGGTTCGCCTAGAGTCGATGGCGGATCGCCCTCTGGCAGAGCTTTCGGGCGGCCAGCGACAGCGGGCCTATGTGGCCCGTGCCCTGGCGGGCGAGCCCAGCATCCTGCTGCTGGACGAGCCGACCGCCCATATGGACGCTTCGGTTAGCTCAACCTTGTACGAGCTGCTCCACGAGCTGAATCACCGCATCACCATCCTCATGGTCTCCCATGACCTGACGGCGATCTCGTCCTATGTGAAGACGGTCGGCTGTCTCAGTCGGCGCCTGTTCTATGAGCGTGGCAAGACCATCACGGCCGAGATGCTGGACGCCTCGTACCAATGCCCCATCGACCTGCTGGCTCACGGCGTGCCCCATCGGGTGCTGCCCGAACACACGGAGGTACCGCACGATGCTTGATGCCCTTCAGTTCGGGTTCATGCGCAACGCTCTCGCGGCGGGGATCCTAGTGAGCATCGCCTGCGGGATCATTGGCACCTATGTGGTGGTCAACCGCATTGTGTTTGTCAGTGGAGGCATCGCGCACGCGGCTTACGGGGGGATTGGCCTGGCCTATTTCGTGGGAGCCGACCCCACGCTGACGGCGGTTGGGTTCAGCCTGCTGGCGGCTACGGTCATGGGAATGGTGCATCGATCCACGCGCGAGCGCGCCGACACGATTATCGGCGTCATCTGGGCGTTCGGCATGGCTTTAGGCGTCGTCTTGGTGGACCTGACGCCAGGCTACAAGGCCGATCTGATGAGTTACCTGTTCGGGAGCATCTTGGCCGTGCCGAGCCGTGACCTCTGGCTAATGCTGGGCGTCGACCTGCTGGTGTTGGTCGCGGTCAGCGTGCTCTACAAAGAGATTGTGGCCGTCTCTTTCGACGAGACCTTTGCCACCGTGCGCAATGTGCCCGTGGGCCTAGTCTACTATACCATGCTGCTGCTGACCGCCTTGACGGTGGTGATGATGATGCGGATCGTGGGCCTGATCATGGTGATCGCGCTGCTGACGATCCCCGCGGCCGTCAGTGGTCAGTTTGTCAGCGGCATGCGCAAGATGATGCTCCTCTCGTCGGTGCTGGGGATCGTCTTTACGGTGGTTGGTCTGTGGCTGTCGTACAGCCTTAACCTAACCTCGGGCGCGTCGATCATTCTGGTGGCGGTGGGGGGCTATTTGGTGAGCCTGGCCATGCGCGCCCTTCTCAGGCGGCGACGGCGGGTGGGTATCGTCCCCGCGGTCTAGGTAGGCGGATGGCGACTAGGCGACGGCCCCGAGCCAGTGCTCGGGGCCGTTGTGGGTTGGGCGTTGAGAGTCGTCTAGGTGTAGACGCAGTCGCGGGCCGCGTCCGCAAAGGCCTGGATGTTGGCGGGATCACCAAAGAAGAAGTGGTCCGATGGGCTGCAGATGTAGCCGCCGTCGGGGCAACAGCTATAAAGGTACGCGACCTGCTCGCGGACCCCAGGCGGCGTGCCCTGCTCAAAGCCAGCGTTCTGGTCAAAACCGCCGATAAAGCAGAGCTTGTCACCCACCCGCCGTTGGGCCTCTGCGAGGTCGCAGTCGCCACCCATTGTGGGGGGCGTCATCGTCTCAAGGGCATCGGCGTTGGTCTCCACGACCATGTCCAGCATCTTCATGAGGCCACCGCAGAGATGGTAGACCGCTCTGAGCCCGACGGCGTGAAGGGCGTCATGCTGGATCTGGTCGTATGGCAGGCAGAAACGCCGAAAGAGGCGCGGGCTGATGACCGTGTTGGAGCCAGCGCCGCCGCCCGTCTCGATCAGGTCCAGGGGAATTCCCTCGAGCATCTCGATGTAGCGGAGACGCTTTTCGAGGAGGCCGTCCAGGGCGTGCTGCAACAGATCGGGCTGATCCATGGCCCAGAAGATGGCGGTCTCGGTGCCGATCAGCGTGCAGAGATCCTGCCAGGGCGACCCCTGGCCGTAACCCGTGGCCCAGCCGCGCACGATTCCGTCCTGGCCGACCAGTGCCTGGGCCTCTAGGACGGGGGCGGCGTCTAGCGCCGCGGGCACCAGGGCGTAGCGAAGGAACAGCTCCAGATCAGCCTCGCCCTTGATAAGGTGCTCGGTGGTCCACGAGGTAAACGCGTTGGAGGCGCCTCGCTGGGTGAGCTCTCCCTCCGGTGTTGTGACCACCTCGACGAACGCGCGCTCGCCAGACGCGCTGGTCCCGAGGTTGCGCCGCTGCACCTGCCAGTTGGCCAGAGCCTGGTCCGAGTAGATGGCCGTGGGCCCCACATACAGCGCCACATCGAGACCGAACCGCTGGTAGGCCTCGTAGGGGGTACAGCCGCCCAGGTAGGTGTTGAGATAGTAGGTCATCCAGTTATGGACCTGCACGGGCAGGCGATCGGGCTTTTCATTAGCGATGGCGGCGAGAAGCCGCTCGCGGCCGTTCATAGGGATCCTCCTGCCTGCTAATCGGCCAACGGCAACGGCACGTTCTCGCCTGTGGAGACGGCTCTCACCGCCCCAAAGACCATGCCCAAGCTCTTGAGATTGTCTTTGCCCGTGGTCTCGGGCGGTGCGCCTTCGGTGATGGCCAAGCGGAACGCCTCGAGCAAATAGTCCTGACGGGCCAGCGGCATGGGATCTAGGTCCACTGGCTGGAGCTCCTCGCCCGTGGGGGCGCGGTACAGCAGATCACGGCTGGCAAGGTAGACGCCTTTTTCGCACTCGATGCGCCAGTCAGCATTCCAGGAGGTCTCGGCGCCCGTGGAGCACCAGCTTCCCGTGTAGCTGGCGTGGATGTTCCCCTCAAAGGCAAACTGGAGCGCCGTGGAGGCGTCGCCGCCAAACCAGCTCCAGGATGGGTTCCAGCTACGCCCCGACACAGCCACGGGGTCGGCACCCAGGAAATAGCGCAACATGTCAAAGTGGTGGATGGCCATGTCGACGATTAGGGGATGGTCCATCTCTTCGCGGAACCCGCCAAAGTGTGGGCCCTTGGCGAACGCGACATGGACTTGGCCTGGGGCGCCCATCTCGCCGCTGGACACCAACCGTCGCAGCGTCGGTGCGAACGCCTGGTAGCGATAGTTCTGGGCGACCATGAGGGTCTTGTCGGTCCGCTGAGCGGCCGCCACGATGCGGCGAGCCGCCGCCATCGTGTCCGACAGGGGCTTTTCGGTGAGGACCGAAAGGCCAGCCTCCAGGGCTTGGCAACAGACGGCCTCGTGGAACTGGGGCGGGGTCACATTGATCAGGGCGTCGGCCGATTCGCGTTGCAGCGCCGCAGCCAGATCCGTGTAGCAGTGGCTGGCATCGAGGCCGCATCGTTGCGCCTGCGCCCGCAGCACCTCGGCATTGGTATCGACCAGCGCTACGTGCGTGACGGCCTGGGCGTTCTGCACCGTCTCGACCCAAACGCTGCCCATGCCGCCGACCCCGACCTGTATGATGCCTATCGGCTCCGTCATCGCTGCCCCCTTGGTTGTTCGCTTGTCATACCCCGATTCTAGACGGCCGCTGGCTGAGGCGCAAGCCTGATGGCGTTGCGGTCAGGTTTCCGAGCGCCTATCATGGCGTCGCGGACGCATCGCGCGATTGGAGGCATGCCATGGGCGAGATGATGCGAGGTCTGGTGTTTCTGGGCGATCGTAGGGCCGAGGTGCGCGAGTTCCCCAAGCCGGCGCCGGGGCCGGGCGAGGTGCTGTTGCGCCTGCGCTGCGCCGCCATCTGTGGCAGCGACTTGCACGTGTACCGTCGCCCTGCCAGCTACTTTGGAGGCGAAGCCTGGATCCCCGGCCATGAGCCGGCCGGCGATGTGGTGGCGTTAGGACCGGGTTGTGAGCGTGTCCAACTGGGAGACCGGGTCAGCGTCTATCACTGGTTAGGTTGTGGGCACTGTCGCCAGTGCCGACAAGGCTACTATCAGTTCTGTCCGGAACGGCGCGGATTGGGGCAGCCCAACGCGGTGGGACCTGACGCCGATTTCATGGTGGTTCCCGAGCGCAACTGTTTGCTGTTGCCCGATGAGCTCAGCTATGAGGATGGCGCTTTCATCGCATGCATCGCGGCGACTGGCTACTCGGCGATGCGCAAGCTGTGCTGCAACGGCGAGGACACGCTCTTGGTGATGGGGCAGGGGCCGGTGGGGCTGGTGGGTGATATTCTCGCAAAGGCGATGGGCGCCCGTGTCCTGGGTGTCGATCCCACCGCCGAGAGGCTGGCCCTGGGCGAGGCCGTGGGGGCCGATGCCACCTTGGAGGCTGGCGCCGAGGTCGTAGCCGCGGTGCGCGATCTCACCGGCGGCATGGGCGCCACGGCGGCCTACGAGACGTCAGGCAGCGCAGCCGGAAGACGGGCGGTGGTGGACGCGCTGGCGGTACACGGCCGTGCTGCCTTGGTGGGTTTCGGCGCTGACGAGCCGACCCTGCCAGCGGCTACCATCATCGGCAAGGAACTCACCATCATGGGCAGCTTTGTCATGCCCGTGGGCTACTACTGGGACCTGGTGGACCTGATGCTGGCCAACGACCTCTCGACCGAGTTCGGGCGGATCATCACGCACCGGTACGACCTGGCCGACGCATCCGAGGCGCTGGCCGTGGCGGATGAGGGCCGCTGCGGCAAAGTAGTGTTCATCTGGGACTAGCCCAGGCCGTGATCCCGCGACCTCCGAAACCGGCGGTTTGACAGGCCTCTGCTGCCTGTCTATCATCGGGAACTGATTGCCTCTGCGCGAGGAGTGTCTTGCTTTGCGTGCATAGCGGATTGCGCGCAACAGCGGTTGTGTGCATTTCGACAGGCACGTTTGGGTCGCGGCCTCGTGCAGCGCCGACAGGCATCGCAGAAGCACTAGGGCGGACGTTGGGACATCACCACACAGGAGGCAGGCTATGGTCGCATGGGAAATCGTCACGCTGGTCGCCGGAGTCCTATCACTAGGGGTGGCGGCCTATTTTTATGCATGGGTGATGCGTCAACCTAACGAAAGCGCCGAGATGGCCGACTTTTCCGAGGCGATCCAGGAAGGTGCGGCCGCCTACCTCCGGCGGCTTTACCAGGCGCTCGGGATGCTGTCGCTAGGTGTGGCCGTGATCTTGCTGATCACCATCAACTGGCAGACGGCGGTCGCGTATCTGGTGGGGGCGGTGTTCTCCGCGGGCGCGGGCTATGCGGGCATGTATGTCGCTACGCGGGCCAACGCCAAGGTGGCCTGGGCGGCACGGTCCGGCCTCCAGGAAGCGTTTCCGGTGGGATTCTTTGCCGGTGGCGTGATGGGCATGTCCGTAGTGGGCGTGGCCCTCATCGGGATGACGCTCATCTATATGATCTTTCGGAACACCGCGGTTCCGGGCGGCGCCCCCAGCGTGGTGCTTGGCTTTAGCTTTGGCGCTAGCGCTATGGCTTTGCTGGCCAAGGCCGGCGGTGGCATCTATACCAAGACCGCCGACATTGGCGCGGACCTGGTAGGCAAGGTCGAGTTCGGCCTCGCTGAGGATGACCCGCGCAACCCGGCCGTGGTGGCCGACAATGTGGGCGACAACGTCGGTGACGTAGCCGGCATGGGTTCGGACATCTTTGACTCGTTTGTGGCCAGTGTCGTGGCGGTCATGATCCTGGGGTATGAGCTCTTTGGTGGCTCGGGCGCCGGCGAGGTCTATATCATGTTCCCGCTCATCCTGAGCGCGCTGGGCGTCTTTGCCTCGGTGTTGGGCATGTTCTTTGTGCGAACGGGCGGGAAGAACGACCCCGGCCGTGCGCTGAACACGGGTACGGTGGCTACGACGCTGATCTTGGCGGTTATGGTGGCCATCGTGTCGCTGCTGCTTCCCTTTGAGCAGCCGTGGGGTCTGATCCTGCCGACAATCTTTGGTCTGGGCGCTGGTGTGCTCTTGGGTTTTACCACCGACAAGTACACCGATATCGACCAGGACGCCGTGCAGACTACGGCCAAGGCGGCCCTCTCGGGCCCTGCTCTGGTCATTATCGAGGGCTTTTCCTACGGCCTGGTCAGCATCGTGCCATCCATGATCGGCATCGCTGTCGCCATGGTGGCCTCTTACTACCTGGCCCAGATGTTTGGCGTGCCGGGCACCTATGGCGTGTCTCTCGCCGCGGTGGGTATGCTCTCCATCACGGGCATGATCGTTTCGGCGGACGCGTATGGTCCCATCGTGGACAATGCGCGCGGCTGCGCCGAGGTGGGCCATGAGGACGAGGATACCATCGCCGTGTGCGACCGTCTCGACGCCGCTGGCAATACGGCCAAGGCGATCACCAAGGGCTTTGCCATCGGCGCTGCGGCGCTGACGGTGCTGGCGCTCTTTTCCGCCTATGCGGAGACGGTGGACCTGACGGTCCTAAGCTTGACGAATCCAAAGGTGGTGGCTGGTCTGTTCCTGGGCGCGATGATGCCGCCCTACTTTTCGGCGCTACTCATGCTCTCGGTTGGCCGTAACGCCGAGCTGATGGTGGCCGAGATTCGTCGCCAGTTTGAGCAGATCCCTGGGTTGCTCCAGGGCAAGACCAAGCCCGACAGCACCCGCTGCGTCGACATCGCCACCCGAGGCGCTCTGAAGGAGCTGACGCTGCCGGCCGTGCTGTCGCTGGTCTCGCCCATCGTGATCGGCGTGCTTTTGGGCGCCGAGGCGCTGGGTGGCTTTCTCGGTGGCAGCATCGTCTCGGGCATCATCTTTGCTTTGTTCATGTCCAACGCGGGCGGCCTCTGGGATAACGCGAAAAAGTTCATCGAGGACGGCGCGCTGGGCGGCAAGGGCTCCGAGGCGCACAAGGCGGCCGTGGTGGGCGATACGGTGGGCGATCCCTTCAAGGATACAGCCGGCCCTTCGCTGAACACGCTGATCACCGTGATGTCGCTGACGGCAACGGTGTTCGCACCGCTTCTGGTCAAGCTCGCGCTCTTCTAGTCTCTTTTCGGCGAAAGCTAAAGGGCCGCCCTCTTGGAGGGCGGCCCTTTGCGATGCCTGCGAGCGCAGGTGCTACTAGCCGTGGTAGTAGACGTCCCAGTCCAGGTAGGTGGTAAAGGCGTCGTTGAGGGCATCCGCCACCAGGCTGGGGCTGACGGCCACATGGTGCTCAAAGCCATTGGCGCAGATATAGTGTAGCAGGCCCTGAAAGTCGGGCAGCTCGATGACGCCATATCCGCCAAAGGTCTCTACCTTGTCGTCGGTGATGCGCCCTTCGCCCAGGTAGGCTCGGATGCTGCCATAGGTGTCGTCCGTCGAGACGCGGCAATAGGTCAGGTCGGTCGGCTTGACGCGGCCCACGATGGTGCCATAGGTGTTCTCCTTGCCCACCGACCCGGCGATGATCTCCTGATAGTCCATCCTGCCCTCATCCCCGAACAGGGCCTGAGGGAGGTTGCTGCAGTGAAAGACGACAGCCTTGTTGGGATCATCGCCATAGTTGTTGTTCCAGTCGAGTAGGGCGCTAGGCTTGCCAGAAGCAAGCACCATGGCGTACATTCCGATCAGGCCAGTGATGTCGGTCTCACAGGCCGAGGGAATCAGCTTGTTGCTGAGCATGCTCATGGCCGTGCAGGGGACCACACCATAGTACTCTTCCATGGCCGTCCAGCATTGCACCGCGATACCGTCCAGTTCCATCTCGCCGACAAAGTCGTCCAGCACCAGAGCCAGTTTGGCCATCCGCTGAAGGGCCTCGCCCGGAACGTTGGCCGTCTTTTCGTAAGCGCGGATCTCGTCGATGCGGCCGAGCACGCGGGCGTCATCGTCGGCCAGCTTCCAGGCCTTGCCCAGGATCTCGGAAAGGTCCACGCTCTCGACGGCGATCCCGGCCTGCTCGAGCAGCTTTTCGCTGTAACGCACAGTGATAAAGGCTGCGGGACGCGCCCCGACCTGCCCGAAGCGTGCGCGTCGCAACCCGCGGACGATGCGGCAGGTGGCCGCAAAACGTTGGAGGTCGCGCCGGAAAGAAGCGCTGTCGAGCGGGACGGTGTGCATCGTGGTGAGGCTGTACGGGATGCCATACTGCCAGAGGTTGTTGCAGGCGGACATCTTGCCACAAAAGCTGTCGCGACGGGTGGCGATTCCCATGGCGCCCAGCTCGTCGGGGGTAGCCTGGATGAGGACTGGCACGTCCAAGCCCGCCAGCCTGATGGCGTCCGCGATGCCGCGCTCCTCACCAAAGTTTGGTAGCGTGACGAGGATGCCGTCAATCTCGTCGGCGTGACGCTTGAACAGGTCCGCGCAGATCTTGGAGTCGGCCCATGTCACGACGGAGCCATAGTCGGTGTCCTCGGGGGTCAGGCAGATGGCCTTGATGCCCTCTTCCTCCAGCACGCGGAGGACGGTCTCGCGGCCCTCCTTGCAGAGATGCGAGGGAAAGAAGCCGCGGTTGCCGACAATAACGCCCAACGTGGTCATAGCAAGGCCTCCTATGCATGGTCGCTCGGAACGCCCGAGCGTCGTGATGATCCAAGCGCATTATGGCCGACTGGGGGTGACGTGTCCAGTCTGCGATATAGGAGGGTGATGATGCCGATCGACGAACGCGATGAGATCGAGGTGCGTCTCGACGAGATGGAGCTGAGGCTGGCTACCGATCCGCGCATGGGTCCCTGGGCCGAGGTGGCTCCCTCAGAGCTGCTGCTCTCTCGCCACGCCTGGGTGGAGCGGGGCGAGCGGGTGCTGGTGTGGCCATCGGGTCACGGTGGTCTGGCGATCATGGCGGCGCAGCGCACCCAACCTAATCTGGTCACGGCTTGCGATACCCACTGGGTCGCGGCCCGGGTCTGTGGGCGCAACTTGGCGCGCCATGGCCTGGACGGGGTGCTGGTGCATTGCGGCCTGCCTCCGGGGGGTGCCCGCTCGTATGACGTCGTGATCATGAGCTTGCCCAAGGGTCGCGCCACACAGCGGCTGTACGCGGCCCACGCCTACGCCGTCCTGCGGCCAGGTGGGCGGCTCTATGTGGCAGGGGCCAACGACGCTGGTGCCAAGAGTGCCCTGCGCGACCTCGAGGGGCTGTACGAGCCCCAGGGGCTGCTCGGGTACAAGGGCGGCCACCGGGCGGCGGCGTTTCGGCGTGGGGAGGACGCCGATCTGACGGGCGCCTATGCCGAGCCTGGCATCGCGCCGGATACTTGGCACAGCTTTTCCTGGGAGCGGGGCGACCGGGTGTACCAGGCCCGCACTACGGCCGGCGTCTTTTCGTGGGAGCACCTGGACGAAGGCACCCGGATGTTGCTGGAAGTGGTCGAGATCGCCCCGAACGCGCGCGTGCTGGATCTGGGGTGCGGTTGGGGGGCTGTCGGCGTGTACGCGGCCGATCGAGCGCGCGAGGGCTCGGTGACTCTGGTGGATGTAGATGCGTTGGCGACTCGGGCCGCCAGGGCGACCCTATCTGCCAATGGGCTGGAGGATGCGGCAGTGGTGTTGGGCGATGGCGCTCAGGCGGCTGGGCCTGGCCCCTACGATTTGGTCCTCAGCAACCTGCCGTTCCACCGCGGGCATGGCGTGGATCGGCAGTTGGCCGAAGGGCTGGTTCAGGGAGCGGCCCGCGTGCTGGCGCCAGGCGGCAGGGTGATCATTGTCGCTAACCGGTTCCTACGACACGAGCGCGCCATGTCCGACGTGCTGAGCAACGTGCGCTGCCTGGCCAGTGACAGTCGCTATCATGTATGGGCTGGGGACGCCCATTAGGACGCGGTGCCGCGATTGTATACGAATATCGTAGACAGCGATATGCTACTTGACGAATCTCGTACCGTGTGATATGATTATGCTTGAAAGGATGGTGTGGGGTAGCGATGGACGAGCTGGATCGTCAGATAGCCGAGCTGGTGCAACAGGATCCGCGCCGCAGCAATGTGGAGATGGCGCGAACTCTGGGCGTCAGCGAGGGCACGGTACGTAAACGCCTGGACCGACTGCTGTCAGAGGGCGCTATCCGTTTGGGTGGTGTTGTCGCCACGGATCGTCTGGGCCTCGACGTGCGCGTCTTGGTGCTGCTCAAGGTAGAGCTGGCGCAGATCGAAGCGGTGGGGCGCGCCCTGGCCGCGATGGCCGAGGTCGTGAGCGTCTATGTAGTGACGGGCGAGTACGACCTGGTGGCAGAAGCGGTCTTTGGCGGGAATGAAGAGCTCGTGCGCTTTTTGACCGGGCAGGTTGGCAAGCTGGGCGGGGTGCTGGAGAGCGTGACGGTGCACGTCCCGCTGGTCCTCAAGCACGCCATCGACTGGGCGCCCCCCAAGCCGCCGCCCGCTCGTATCTTGGTGGTGGATGACGACCCGGATTTTTGCGAGATCACCCGCCTGCTGCTCGAGCGCGAGGGCTGGGTGGTGGACCTGGCCGCCAGCGGCAACGAGGCGCTGCTCAAATTGCAGCGCGAGCCTGCCGATCTGGTGCTGCTCGACATCATGATGGAAGGCATCCTCGATGGCTGGGACGCCGCCCGCCGGATTCGCGAGCTGCCCGAGGGCGGGGGCATGCCCATCTTGGTCGTCAGCTCGATTACCGAGACGGACTATCTCGGCATGGTGCCGACCGACGAGGACCACCTGATCGATTACTTTATGAGCAAGCCAGTGGATCCAACCTCGCTCACTGCCCAAGTGCGTCGACTGCTGAGGCGGTAGGAGGCTGCGGGAGGTCGTATGAGCAAGGTTCTGGTCGTGGATGATGATCCGGACTTTTGCGAGATCACGCGTCTGATCCTCTCCAAGAGGGGGTACGAGGTCGAGACGGCCTCCAATGGAGATATGGCGTTGCGGATGATGCGCGAGGAGCGTCCGGCGGTCGTGGTGCTGGATGTGATGATGGCCGGGGTGCTCGATGGTGTCTCGGTGGCCCATGCCATGGCTGACGAGCCTGACCTCTGCAAGGTGCCTATCGTGATGGTGTCCTCTATCGCCAGCAGCCAAAGCGCCGACATGTTTCCCACCGATGACTATATCCCCATCGATGCCTGGATCTCCAAGCCTGTGCAGCCCGACGAGCTGATCGCCACCGTCTCGCGTCTCACGCGCTGAGGGAAGCGGTCCGTCGGTCGTAGGAGGGCGACGTGGCCGAGGCCGCGGGCAAGACCATTCTGGTCATTGACGACGACCCTGACTTTTGTGGGTATGTCGAGATCATCTTGAGTGCCAATGGCTACCAGGTGCGGACCGCGGAGAACGCAGAGGTGGGTCTGGCGTTGGCCCGATCAGAGGCGCCCGACCTGGTGATGGTCGACCTGATGATGTCCTACGGCTTGGCTGGCCGAACGGTGACGCGCGAGATGGCACACGATCCCCAGCTATGCCGGATTCCGGTCCTCATGGTGTCGGCAATCGTAAGCGACGGCGATGATGAGATCATCCCCACCGGCGAGGACGGCCACGTGGACGCGTTCATGACCAAGCCACTCGAGCCATCCGAACTGCTGGCGTGCGTGGCGGGTCTGATGGGTGGTACGGCACGGCCAAGGAGGGAGCAGTGATCAATCCTGGGCAGTTGGCAAGCACCGATGCCATGGAGCGGGCCAGACTCTTGACGGCGCTGTACGTAGCGCAGGAGCAGTACGGCTATCTCACCGACGAGGCCGTCCAGCGCGTGGCCGAGCGCCTCCATATGGCACCGGGCAAGGTGTACGAGACGGCCACCTTTTACTCGATGTACCGCATGCAGCCGATGGGGCGGTACGTCATCCAGGTCTGCGAGGGTCTCTCCTGCCATCTGGCGGGCGGAGCGGAGCGGCTGCTGGATTACCTTGTGGAGAGGCTGGGCATCAGCCCGGGCGAGACCACCGAGGACGGGCTATTCTCGCTAGTCTCGGTGCAGTGCCTGGCCGCGTGTGACGTCTCCCCGGCCATGCGCGTCAACGACACCCTCTACACGGATCTGACCTTTGACGAGGTCGACAGCATCCTGGATCGTTTGGGGGGGCGCTAATGTTCGAGCCAATTCTGCTCAGGAGGGTCGATCTGCCGCGATCGGAGACCATCGAGGTGTATCTGGCCAACGGCGGTTACCAGGCCTTGCGCCAGGCCCTCGCCATGTCACCCGACGATCTCGTGGCTATGGTCAAGCGGTCCAAGCTGCGAGGGCGCGGCGGTGCGGGGTTCCCGACGGGCCTCAAGTGGAGCTTTATGCCGCGGGATGCTGAGCACAAGTATCTGGCTGTGAACACCGACGAGGGCGAGCCTGGCACCTTCAAGGATCGCAAGCTGATCGAAGAAGATCCGCATCAGGTGATCGAGGGAGCGATCATTGCCGCCTATGCCGTGGGCGCCGAGCACGCCTTTGTCTACATCCGCGGCGAGTTCTTTTTGGGCGTCAAGCGCTGGAACAAGGCCATCAACGATGCCTATGCGCATGGATTCCTCGGCAAGGACATTATGGGGAGCGGCTTTGACCTCGACATGACCGTGCATCGCGGCGCGGGCGCCTACATTTGCGGCGAGGAGACGGCCATGCTCAACTCGCTGGAGGGGCGACGCGGGGAGCCGCGCATCAAGCCGCCCTATCCGGCGCAGGTAGGCTATCATCAAGAGCCCACCCTGGTTCACAATGTGGAGACCCTGGCCAACGTGCCGCATATCGTGCTCAATGGCGATGAATGGTATCGCGGTGTCGGTACCGAGAACAGCACGGGGCCCAAGATCTTTTGCGTCAGCGGGCATGTCTATCGGCGGGGGGTGTACGAACTGCCGCTGGGTACGCCTCTCAGCACCATCATCCATGACTATGCCGGTGGGATCCCTGGCGGCAAGCAGCTCAAGGCGGTGATTCCTGGCGGGGCCTCGACGCCCTTTGTCACCGCCAAGAACGTGGATGTCCCCATGGATTTCGAGTCGCTGGCGGCGATCGGGTCGGCGCTGGGGACGGGGGCCATCGTGGTGATGGACGAGGACACCTGCATGGTGGACGTGGCGCTGCGGGCTGCCCGGTTCTTTGCGCACGAATCCTGCGGCAAGTGCACGCCCTGCCGCGTGGGTGGCCGCCGCATCCTCGATCTCTTGCAGCGCATCGTGGATGGTGCCGGCGCCCCTGGGGATACCGAACGGCTCTACAGCCTGTGCGATGGCATTGCCGGCCACACCTTTTGCCCGATGGGGGATGCCATGGTCGCCCCCATAAGGAGCAGCCTCGACCTATTTGCGGACGAGTATCAACGCCACCTGCCAGGTGGCTGCGCGGCGGCGCACTAGAGCGTTGGGCGGAAGGTCACGCCGAGGGGAGGCACCGATGGCCAAGATCCTGGTGGTGGACGATGATCCCGATTTCCTGGAGACGACGCGGATGGTGTTGGAGCCTGCCGGGTATGAGGTGATCACTGCCGCGGATGGCGAAAAAGGCTTGGCCCGCTCGCGCGCGGAGAATCCTGACCTGGTCATCCTGGATGTGATCATGTCCACTGTGCTGGACGGTTTGAGTATGAGCCAACGGATGAGCGAGGACCCCGAGCAGGCCACCATTCCGATCTTGATGGTGACATCCATCGCCAACAGCGACTACCGGGAGCTCTTCCCGACCGACGAGTACGTGCACATCGATGACTTTGTGAGCAAGCCTATCGCCCCCGAGGACCTGCTGAGGCGTGTGAGTCGCTTGCTCAAGCGGAGGGGCAGGGGGTAGACTATGGGGGGCAGCAGATCGCCCAAGATCCGCGTCGGCGGCATCATCGAGCACTCTGACCTAGCGTTGGTCGGCGTGATGTCGGCGCCCGATCGCCCCGGCCTGGCGGGGTCCGTGTTCGGCGCCCTGGGCGCTGCCGGTCTCAATGCCCAGTTCATCGTTCAGAGCATCGATCTGAGCAACCACTCGCACATCCAGTTCTTGGTGGCGTTGGGAGACCTCGCCCGGACCATCTCGGCGCTGCAGCCCGTGAGCGAGGCCTTGGCGGTGGAGCGGCTGACCCAGCGGGCGCCCGTGATGCAGCTGGCCGTCTATGGTCCTGACTTTCGCGAGCGCCCGGGCATCGCAAGCGCCGTATTCGGAGCGCTGGCATCGGTCCACGTGAACATTCTCGCGGTCTCCACGTCGATCTCGACCGTGTCATGTGTCATCTCTCAGGATGACCGCGATGCCGCTATGGAGGCGTTGCGGGGAGTTCTTGAACTGCCGTAGGCAAGGGCGCGCATCTCCGAGGCTCGGAAGGAGGAGCGTGGGCGACCTGTTTCGCATTCCCATCGAACGCGCGATGGGCGATCGCACTCGTTGGTTGGTGCGCTTTCGTTGGCTGCTGCTCATGGTGGCCTCCGCGGCCGTGCTGCTCCTGGATCTCGCCTTTGGCCTAGGCCTGCCCTATGGCCCTTTGGCGATCCTGCTGGCAGTGGTGTTGGGTTATCACGCCGCCTTTTGGTGGCTGGGCCACCATCCTCCCCAGGGAGCTCGGCTGCGTCGCTACTATGCCAACCTCTTGCACACCCAGATCCTGACCGATATGGTGGCCCTTACGGCGCTACTGCACCTGACGGGCGGCCTGGAAAATCCCCTGTTTGCGCTTTACGTTCTGCTGGTGGGGGTCGGCAGTATCCTGACCAGCCCGGCGATCAGCTATAGCTATGCAGCGGCAGCCACCGGACTCTGGGTGCTGCTGACGCTGCTGGAGGCCTGCGGGGTGCTGCGGCACTATAACCTGGCGGGCTTTCGTTCGCCCAGCCGCTACCGCGAATGGTTTCATCTGATCAGCGTTTGGCTGGCGGTGGGCTCCAGCAGCTTTGGCATCGCGTACCTATGCTCTGGGATCATGCAATACGTCCGGCGAGGCGAGCGTGAGCTCTTGGAGGCGAACGCCGCGTGCGAGAGCCGTGCTGCCGAGCTGCAGCGCCTCAACCAAAAGCTCCAAGAGCTGGATCAGAGCCGGTACCTGTTTGTACGTTTGGTGACCCACGAGCTCCGCGCGCCGGTGGCCGCCATCCAGAGCTTCTTGCGGCTTATCCTGGAGGGCTATGTGCCCGAGGATCGCCTCATGGAGATCATCGACAAGGCCGAAAAGCGCGCCCATGACCAGCTAGAGCTAATCGGCGACCTGCTGGATCTGGCACGTGTTCAGGATGTGCGCGAGCAGCATGATGTCGGACTCTTGGATGTGGCGGCAGTGCTCCGTGACGTCTTGGATATGATGGCGGCCAGGATTGAGGACAAGCGGCTGACGCTTGACGTCGAGGTCGCCCCGGACCTGCCGCCGGTAATGGCCACCGAGGCGCACATCAAGCAGGTGTGGACCAACCTGGTCAGTAATGCCATAAAGTACACACCCGAGGAAGGCGGCGTGTCCATTCGCCTGACGCAAGAGGGTGGCCTGATTCGAGGTACGGTTACCGACACCGGCATCGGCATCCATCCGGAGGAGCTGGAGCATATCTTTGAGGACTTTTTCCGGACCGACGCTGCCAAGGCGATGGCGCGGCACGGCACTGGCCTGGGGCTTTCCATCGTAAAGAGTGTCGTAGAGCGCTATGGTGGCGAGGTATGGGTCGAGTCGGTCGTGAACAAGGGTAGCACCTTTGGGTTCACGCTGCCGGCGGTAGGTGCGCACCCCCCATCTAGCCCCGCTGTGTGAGTGTAGTATCCAAAACCCCCGCACGCTCGTCCACGGTAAAAGCACCCGTTCTTGTCGCATGGAGGCATTGGGCGTATCATGGGCGCCACGCTGTGCCGCCGGACCGATCCGGGCGGCATAGCAGCGACAGTGCGGGGGTTGGCCTGGAACGAAGGGGAGGGTGGTGTGACGCCGGAAGCTGCACGGGGGGCATACCGCGGGATGCGGGACATGGATGAAGGTTGCCTGGCCGCTCTGGACCGGATCGATCCAGAGATAGCCGGCCATGTACGGGCCGAGGATCGGCGCCAGCGAGAGACCATCGAGCTGATCGCCTCCGAGAACCTTACTAGCGCAGCGGTGCGCGCGGCCCAAGGTACGGTGTTGACGAACAAGTATGCCGAAGGCTATCCGGGCAAGCGCTACTATGGCGGATGCGCCCACGTGGATGCGGTCGAGCGCGTCGCCATCGAGCGGTGCCGGCAGCTCTTTGGTTGTGACCACGTCAACGTCCAGCCGCACTCGGGGTCGCAGGCCAACGCGGCGGCCTACCTGGCGGTGCTGGATATTGGCGACACCGTGTTGGCCATGAGCCTGGCTCACGGAGGTCATCTCACTCACGGGCACCGGCTCAGCTTTTCCGGGCGCGACTACCGGTTTGTGGCTTACGGCGTGGATCGCGAGACCGAGCGGATCGACTATGACGCCCTTCAGGCATTGGCTCGGCAGGAACATCCCAAGCTGATCGTCGCGGGCGCCAGTGCCTATGCGCGGGTGATCGACTTTGCACGGTTGCGCGACATCGCCGACGAGGTGGGCGCGCTCTTGATGGTGGACATGGCCCACATTGCGGGCCTGGTGGCCGCGGGCGTCCATCCTAGCCCCGTTCCCCACGCCGATCTGATCACCAGCACCACGCACAAGACGTTACGCGGACCGCGTGGCGGGCTCGCCCTGGCCCGTGCAGAGCAAGCGCAGGCGCTGGATCGAGCCGTCTTTCCTGGGATCCAGGGCGGTCCGCTAATGCATGTCATCGCCGCCAAGGCTGTGGCGTTTCGGGAGGCGATGGAGCCTACGTTTGCCGGCTACCAACGGGCGGTGGTGGCCAACGCTCAGGCGTTGGCCGCGGCTCTAGCGGACGCCGGCTTTCGACTGGTCTCTGGAGGTACCGATAACCATATGGTGCTGGTGGACGTGGGCCAGAGTCGGATCACCGGTGCCGACGCCGAGACCTGGCTGGAGGACGCGGGCATCGCCTGCAACAAGAACATGATCCCCTTTGATCCACAGCCGCCGCGGGTGACTAGCGGTATTCGGCTGGGCACCCCGGCGGTGACGACGCGGGGCATGGGCGTGGACGAGATGGCGCACATTGGCCGATGGATCGCGCGGGTGCTCGACGCCCACGGTGATCCCAAGATAGTGGCCGAGACCAGGGCCGCGACGCGTGCGCTGACCGAGGCGTTCCCGCTGGACTAGCCTCCTGGCTCGATCGGACGACACAAAGGGCCCGGATCCTGCAAGGATCCGGGCCCGGTTCCTCTCCAAACGCCCTGGAGGCGCGATCGCTACTCGGCTGGGCAATCGACCTGAGCGAGCTCTGCGCCGCCCTCGTTCCAGGTATAGCAGTACCTGGTCTGGCTGCGGAGGTACTTGGCAAAAGAATCGCCGCCCGAGCCGATCTTGGCCGCCGTTTCTCGCGCGGCGATGGCATCAGCCTGATTGGCGACCACATCCTGCATATTGTAGGTGTCGATGGCAGTCTGAACAATATCCACCTCGGTCGCCTTGGCGGTATCAGCGGCCGAATCAGTCAGCCCACCCAAGCTGAGCGCGACGATGCCGACCAGAATACCCATGATGGTGATGACGATGAGGAGCTCGACGAACGTAAATCCGTCCTGGTTTCGCATGTTCTTTCCCCTCCAGGGGCTCTAGCGCTGTTCCGCCTGGTCCCGGTGCCACTTCCCAAATGGTTGGTCTGTCGCTTGGACACTCTGTGGAGCGGCGGCCAGTCATCGGCCTGTGCTCTTGGTGTCTGGGCACATGCTACCATAGGGCGAATTGCCGAGAATTAAGCGAGCGTAAATAGACCGTGGGCCTTACGTAAAAGAGCTGCGAAAGATGCTGAAACGTAAGGTCGGCCGGCGACGCTCTCACAGCAAGACGCCCCGAGCGCCGCAAGGCGTCGGGACGTCTGAGGCACAGAGGGCGCTAGGAGCCGCGCAGGAGCAACCGCATATGCTCGGGGTTGACAGCGCGTGACATGACCTCTTCCAAGGTCACCAGACGTCGTCGGTACAGGTCCGTCAGGGCCTGATCCATGGTCTGCATACCCATGCGCTGGCCGGTCTCGATGACCCCCGGGATCTGGTGCGACTTGCCCTCCCGCACCAGGTTGCGGACGGCGGTGGTTGCCACCAAGACCTCGACGGCCGGTACACGACCGGCGCCGTCAGCGCGGGGGAGCAGCGTCTGCGAGAGCACGCCCACCAGGGACTCGGCCAGCTGGATGCGAACCTGCTGTTGCCGATGGGGCGGGAAGGCATCGATAATCCGATCCACGGCGAGAGCGGCGCCGGCCGTGTGCAGGGTGGAGAGGACCAAGTGTCCGGTCTCTGCTGCGGTGAGGGCCGCGCCGATGGTCTCGATGTCGCGCATTTCGCTCACTAGGATCACGTCCGGATCCTGGCGCAGGGCCTGCTTGACGGCGGCGGTAAAGCTCGTGGTATCATCGCCTAGCTCACGCTGCGTCACAAAGGCCCGGTCGTCCTCAATGACGTACTCGACGGGATCCTCGACCGTGACAATGCGGCAAGCGTCCCGCTGGTTGCGATAGTTGATCATGGATGCCAGCGTGGTGGTCTTGCCGGAGCCGGTGATACCCGTGACTAGCACCAGGCCGCGGGGGCGCATGACCAGCTCTTTGCAGATGGCCGGTAGGCCCAGGCTGTCGATGGGGGGGATGGTCTCGTCCAGGCGCCGCATGACCAAGGTGACGGACTTGCGTTGCATGGCCACGTTAATGCGGTAGCGCGCCACACCCGGCAGCGCATAGGAAAGGTTCAGCTCTAGCGTATCGCCAAACGCCGCTTGCTGCTCGCGGCTGGCCACCTGCTCCAGGAACCGCCTCATGTCGGCTTCAGTGAGGGCGCCATAGTTATTGTGTGCGACCAGGCGGCCGTGCGTCCGGAGCACGGGCGGGCGGCCCGCCTTGAGGTGAAGGTCCGACGCTTTGGCTTCTGCAGTGAGCCGGAGAAGGTCGTCGATGTGGAGGCCCTCTGGGCGACCAGACCCTGACGTGGGCGGCGCGTCGCGCTCTTGGCTATACATGGAGGACATAGGTACTCCCATCGCTACTCTAGGGTTGAGGCCAAACGCATGCTAACGCAGATACCAGATCAGAATGCTCTCGCCAAAGATCATCACGATATAGACGCTCAGGATCATAAAAGGAGCGAAAGGGATGTAATCGGTGCGCCCCTTGATCCTGGCCGCGAGCAGGCCGGCCGAGACCAAGCCGCCCAGCACGAACGAGCCCGCGACCGATAGCATAGCCAAAGGATAGCCAGTGAGCAACCCGCACAGAAACGAGAGGCGGACGTCACCTGCGCCCATACCCTCCAGGCCGCGGCCACGGTACACCAGGGCCGCCAGGAGATGGATCAGCAAAAAGATCAGGAATGCCGACAGGGCTCCGACCACCTGGCTGACCATGGCCAGCACGCCAGGGTTGATTCGCGGCACAGCACCCGGCTCCAAGCCGGCCTGCCACCAGCCAACGAGACCAAAGGGTGGTGGTTGGATGAGGCGCAGCGGAAGCATCAGCAGCCCGATCGCAATGGCGGGAAGGATGATCACGTTGGGCACGATGCGGTGTTCGAGATCGATGACAAAAAGCACGATCAGTATCGCAGTCCACCAAGCCATCAACACCAGTACCAGCCCCGCGCCGTACCGGGCGGCCAGCCAGCCGTAGAGCGCGCCGGTAACCAACTCGACGATGAGCACACGGCGCGGGATAGGGTGTCCACACGTGCGGCATCGCCCGCCCAACGCCAGATAGCTCGCCACGGGAATCATCTCTAGCGGCGTGAGGCGACGGCCACAGCTCGGACATTGCGACGGTGGGCGTAGCAACGAGGCCCGCTCGGGCACGCGGTCGGCCACCACGTTCAAAAAGCTGCCGACCGCTAGACCAACCAGGATCGCGATGATGACTTCCACGCTAGACCTTTTTCTGTGAGAGACCAAGGTTGGTCATGTATTCAGCCACGGGCATGTCGCTGGGCGCTTGGATAGAAGACGTCACAGGCGCGGCGGGGTACTCGACGTTGACGGCCACGTACTCGCGCGCATCGCGGTGCTCCAGCAAGCGCCCGGTCATATAGAGGGGCGTTGTCGACGAGATCATGGCGTTCGGGTGGCTGTCGTTGTAAAAGCGCGTCGTTTGCACCAGCTCGTTCACCAGGCGGTCAAGCCGACCCTCGATGTTCAAGTCGTCCTCCTCAAGCGAGAACGTGCGCATGACCGCTGGCTGAAAGCCCTGCACTAGAACCACATCCAGCGATCCCAGCTCCAGGTTCGTGATGACGGCGTCGGGTTGGTTGACGGCCCGGATGAGGGCCAGTGGCTTGAGATCCATGACATATGGTTGAATGCTCGCGGCTTCTATCGCCTTGACCTGGGCGTCCACCAGGTCGCGTGGTACACCCAGCAAGTAGATTCGCTGCATCTCTCCTTGCACCTCGTGGGTATCCCATGAGAGGTAGAGGTCATCCAGCGAAAGCGGCATCTCCTTGCGGGCCTCCCGCGCGATCGTCTCTGCCAGAAGCGAGGCCTGCAGCTTGGGCAGCGTCAGAATCCTCGGAATACTGCGAAGGCCCGTCAGTGCGGTCACCACGCGGCGACGGTCAAGCTCCTGTTGGGTGAAAAGCTCGTGCAGTATCGTCCCCATCTCGACCGGGTTGGTGATCAGGCCGTTCTTGATCAGCCCCAGCGGCAGCTCTAGCGAGCCCCACTTGGTGACGCGGCCGCCCGTGGTGGCGAGGTAACGCAGACCGCTCGCCCCAAAGGCGAGGGTCGTCACATCGCGCACACGGGGCTTGCCGAACTGGAGCATGCCGTCGTTCCTCTGTTGCTAGGGAATCCTCAAGTAGCTGCCGGCGCGAATGTACGAACTCGAGAGACCGTTGGCCGCCATCAGGGCATGCACGGTCACCCCAAAGCGCGTGGCGATGCTGTACAGCGTGTCACCCTCGACGACGCGGTAGGTGCGGGCGGGCCCGGTATCGGGCGTGAGCTCGGGCCAACCGGGCCATCCCTCGGGAGGAATCACCAGGCGCTGGTAGGGATAGATGGTGTGCCCGGCGAGATGGTTAGCCAGCATCAGAAGCGAAACCGTCGTGTGATAGCGCTGGGCGATGGAATAGAGCGTCTCGCCTTTGGAGACAACGTGCACGGCCGGCCCGGGTGAATGGACCGTCGGGATGTAGAGCGGGCGATAGGCCCAGATCACCGAACTGGTGAGGTTGTTGGCGGACATGATCGCCCAGACGGTGGTGCCATAGCGCTGGGCGATGCGGTAGAGTGTCTCGCCGGGCTGCACAATGTGAACCAGCGGTCCGGCTGGCGGGGACCCGCTGGCCGGAATCCAGATCTCGTCGCCGGCCCGCAAAAAGTAGCTCATCATTCCGTTGGCCTGCATGATCGCCTGCACGGTGGTGCTGAAGCGCTTGGCGAGAGAATAGAGCGTATCACCCGGCTGCACTGTGTAGCGGATCGGCTCGGGCAGGTAGATGGGCGTGGGTGTGCCGTGCGGCCAGGGCGTGAGAGAGCCTGTCGGCGAGGGCCCCGGCGTGACGGTGCTCCCCGCCGGCGGCGTCGGGCAGTAGCGTCCCACCAGCTCCAAGCCCATGAGAGCCTCTTCACCTTCAGGCTGGAGTGTCAGCGCCTCTCGGAACATGGCCAGACTCTGGGTGCAGTCGCCAGCGGTGAGGAGCTCATAGCCATAGTTGATGAGCGCATAGTAGCGCTTGCCCTGGATGTCGTCATAGTTTGGATCGATGGCGATAACCTGGCCGATCAAATCGAGCACCAACGGCCAGTTCTGTGCGTTCCAGGCAGCATTGATCTGGTCCATCAGGTTCTCGATGGTCGTTGCGCTCGTCCACGGCTGTTCCGACTCGCCAAACACGACGGCCACGCGGCTCGTCACGCCACCATCGCGAGACTGCGTGCCCGATGACACGGCCGGCGCCGCGGCCAGGCTTGCCGGCGGGAGGGCTGCCGCGCTCAGCAGTAGGGCCGCCATCCAGGCCAGGGTCAGCAAGACGCGTGACCTGCTGGCGCGCTGAGGGTTGGGCCGCCGTCGGCGCCCTCTTGCGAATCCGCGATCCAGATGCTGGTTGCTCATGGATGTGCGAGCCTTTCGAGGCCACAGATAGCCTCTCACTCCGCGGCGACGATCGCCCGGATCCCCTTGTGTCATCTCTGTGGCGCCGCTTATTCCGGCGCCGGTTGTACCGGACTCGCCGAATCGGCGAGTGGCCTCAGGGTAGGAGAGCCAATTCTAGTCTATGCTTTGCACCATTGGCAACTGCTACTCAGCCTCTCGTTGGCCGGCAACGGTGGCAAGCCGCTCACCCTCGGGCAGACGAGAGGCTCCCCCGTGGGGCCGCAAGCCCCGTTCTTCCAGCGCCAAGTCGGAGGCATAGAGGATCACGTCGATATCGGCCCGACCGCCGTCGACCGGGACGATGGACACACGCTCTACCCGCATCGTGGGCAAAGGCCGACCGCCGAGGCGCCCCACAAAGCGCAAGAGATCCACCGGGCTGCCCCGGGCCACGATATAGAAGCGCTGTACCGCATAGGCCGTTAGCAGCTCTTCTTCCGGGGTGCTGCGTAAGGGCTCCAGGCTGACCAGTTGCACTCCGGTCTCTACGGCATACTCGTACAACCGTGAGGCCTGATCGGTGGCCTGGTCGGTGGTGGGGAAGCCTTGTAGCAGATCCGCCAGCTCTAGGTTGGTTTGGGATATCCTCTGCTGGATCGCCTCCGGACTGTCCGGCTGGAGGCCGAGGATGCCGTCGATACTCTTTTGCACGGCCGCGAGATCGGCATCTATGCGCGATGCTGCTCGCAGGTTGCTGGCGAGGCGCGTGGCGACCAGGACGGTGGCCACCACGGCAACGAGCAGCAACCCGATGCCACCCGCTACCACAGGGCTGGGCATCTTGATGCGCTTGACGAGATCGCCGACGTCCATGTTCATGGTGAGACGCTCCGGAGGCGTAGCAGCAGGGCGAACTCTACGGCGACGTCGCTGGGGGTTGGGGTCTCGTCCGGCGCCTGCATCAGGGGGGCCGCCAAGCCTACCCGACGCATCGGTCCCTGCGCTACTGGCGTATACGTAGCGGTGGGCGTGGCCGTCGCCGTTGGCGTTGGCACGGGAGGCACGGCCGTGTTCGGCGCCGCGCCGAGCTCTTCGCACAGCACATAGTAGTAGATGGTGGGCCCAAAGGTGCCCTTGTTGTAGACGGTGATGCTCACCTCGCCATCGGCAGTGGCCTGGAACGAGAGCCACGAGTTGAGCATGCCGGTGCCTGGGTAGGCATCGTCGCTCTGGCAGCTCGCTGGATTGCAGCCTGCGATCGGACCCGATGCCACCAGGACCGTGTCCGCCCCCGGGGCCAGGGGCATACACACGTCTAGCGTGTCAGTCACCGGTGTGGTCG
>DAIRUQ010000022.1:0-18937 GCA_036803245.1 Chloroflexota bacterium
TCTAGCCGCACGATCGCTCGATTATAGGGGTCCCTCGGGACGTTTGTCAATGCCCACCTGCGACGCTACAATCGCCCTAGAGAGCCGTGTGGAGCCAGCCGTGAAGATCATCACGACCCACGAACGCACCGATATGGACGCTTTGGCCGCCACGTACGCGGCCGCTTTGCTCTACCCAGATCACGTCCCCGTGCTTCCGCGCAAGCTGAACCGCAACCTGCGCGACCTGCTGGCCGTGTTCGGAGCAGAGCTCGGCTTTGTCAGCCAGGAAGAGCTGCCCCGTGAGCCCATCACCCACGTCGTCCTGGTGGATGCCCAGGCCATGGCCACGTTGCGTGGGTTGACGCGCAAGTCGCAGGTCCACGTCATCGACCACCACGCGCGTTCGGACGAGCTGCCTTCTGACTACAACGTCGAGTTGGCCGAGACCGGCGCCGTCACCAGCCTGCTTTTGGAAAAGCTGGACGCTGCCGGCATTCGCCCTAGCCGCATAGGCGCCAGCCTGATGCTGATGGGCATCTATGAGGACACCGGCAGCCTCACCTATGCCACCACCACCGCACGGGATGCCCGTGCGGCCGCCCGCCTTCTCGA
Source organism: Chloroflexota bacterium (assembly GCA_036803245.1). Classification (GTDB taxonomy): domain Bacteria; phylum Chloroflexota; class Anaerolineae; order UBA1429; family UBA1429; genus DAIRUQ01. Next base: position 595 of record DAIRUQ010000022.1, read on the forward strand.
GCTGGGGGCCGATCTAGCGCTGGTCGCCGAGTTTGCCAAGCAGCCGCTCAGCCAAGAGCAGCGCGAGGTGCTCTCGCGCCTGCTAGAGCGCGCCCAGATCCACACCATCCGTGGCCGCGACGTCTGCCTAACCAGCGTGCTGCTGGAGACCTATGTGGACGAGCTATCCGCGCTGATCCACCAAGTGGCCGACGTCTACGAGCCCGACGCATGCATCATGTTGGCCCAGTTTGAGGATAGCGTGCAGGTCATCGCCCGCAGCGCTAGCGATGCCGTCGACGTAGGCGCCCTGGCGCGTGGGTTGGGCGGCGGCGGTCACAGCAAGGCATCGGCCGCCCTCTTGCAGGGCACCGACCTTGACGAGGTCAGCCGCGAAATACTGGCCAAGCTAGAACAGATCGTTCAGCCGCCCACGCAGGTCCGTGAACTCATGTCCACCAACGTGCACACGTTGGGCCTACAGATGTCGGTCCGCGATGCGGCGGCCCTCATGCGCCGCTACGGGCACGAGGGCTTTCCCGTGGTCGAGGACGGCCACCTCCTGGGCATCCTGACGCGGCGCGACGTGGACCGGGCGCTCCACCACCAGCTGGACGAGCTGCCGGTGAGCAACATCCTGCACACGGGGCCGGTTTTTGTAGAGCCCGACAGCCCCGTGGACGATGTGCAAGAGATCATGATCCAGCACAACCTGGGCCAGGTGCCGGTGGTCCAGGATGGGCGGTTCGTGGGCATCGTGACCCGCACCGATATTATCAAGCACTATGCGCCGGTGCGCCGCAACGGCCGTGCCCAGAACACGCGGCACCTGCTCGAGACCACCCTGCCGCAGCCGCTACAGGCTCTCTTGCTGCAAGCGCGCGACACGGCCAACGACCTGGGCTTTTCGCTGTATATCGTCGGCGGCTTTGTGCGCGACCTGCTCTTGGGCACCCCCAACTTTGACCTGGACATGGTCGTGGAGGGCGATGCCATCCATCTGGCGCGGGTTCTGGCGCCCCAGCTGAACGGCCACGTACGTAGCCATGCCCGGTTTGGCACCGCCAAGGTGATTCTCAACAGCGAGCGCGCCGCCCACGTGCCACCCTCGCTGGATTTTGTGACTGCCCGTACAGAGTTCTACGAGCGCCCCACCGAGCTGCCCCAGGTCGAGCGCAGCTCCATCAAGCAGGATCTCTATCGGCGTGATTTCACCATCAACACCATGGCCATCTGCCTGGATCGTGACCGGTTCGGCGAGCTGCTAGATTTCTACGGCGGGGAGCGGGATCTGCAAGAGGGCGTGATCCGTGTGTTGCACAACCTGAGCTTTGTGGAGGATCCGACTCGGATCCTGCGCGCTGTTCGTTTCGAGCAGCGCCTCGCCTTTGAGATCGAGCCGCGATCAGCAGAGCTGATGGTCGATGCGCTGGACCTGCTGGACCGCGTGACCGGCGATCGACTGCGCCACGAGCTCTATCTGCTCCTGGCGGAACAAGAGCCCGAGCGTGGGCTGGAGCGCCTACACCAACTGGGCGTCCTGCAGCAGATCCACCCGGCGCTGCGCACCAACCGTCACACCACCGACCTGTTCGCTCGGATGCGCCAGCGGCATCGGGCCATCGATTCGGCCGAGGCAGACGAGGCTCCGCCCCCTCTCGCGGCCGAAGAGTCGACGGCCCCGTCTCTCGGCCTCTGTTATCTGGCCCTGCTTACCAGCCAGATGACGGCCGGCGAGCTGGCCGAGCTGGTTCAGCGACTGATGATCCCCGAGGCCGATGCCAAGCTGCTGTATGAGGTGATCGAGCTGCGCGAGTCGCTGGCCAAGCTGAACGCCGACGCCATGTTGCCCAGCGCAATCCGACGGCTCTTGGATCCCTACTCCCGCGAGGCGCGCGTCGTGCTCTCGGTGCTCTCCCAGGAACCCCGTGTGATCCAGCGGCTGCGCCTTTACGACGAAGAGCTAGCCCACGTGGCGCCCCATGTCGATGGGCATTACCTGCGCCAGTTGGGATTGGCGCCTGGGCCGGTCTATTCCGAGATTCTCGATCATGTCCGCGACGCCCTACTGGATCGCCAGATCGAGACGCTGGACGAAGAGCAGGCCTTGGCACGGCTCTTGGCCCAAGCCGCCGGGACGACCTAGCCCATGTCCGGGAATGGGTGACTAGGCAAAGATCCGGGTGATCTCGTCCACCTCGAACTGCACCAAAGGCTGTTCCTGACCTTGGCGTACCATACGCAGCCCGCTCTCTGCATCTGTCAGACGTCCGATGTTGGCCGCGGGGATCTGTGCCCGCCGATAGCGCGCCAGCAGGGACTCGGTCTGTCCCTCATCCACCGCCACAATGAGCGCCCCAGAGGCGATGGCGCCCAAGGGATCGAGGCCGAACTCGGCGCACAGACGCTTAGCCTCTGGCAATACGGGGATGCTATCGGCATCCAGCCACAGCCCCGTGCCGGCGGCCAGCGCTAGCTCCTGCAATCCCGTGGCTAGCCCCCCCTCGGTAGGATCGTGCATGGCGTGCACGCCCGGCGCGTCTGCCGCGATGCCAGCAGCCTCTAGCACACTGATCCCCGGATCGTGCAAGAATCTACGGTACCGATCGATGGTAGCCTGATCGTACCCCCTTGCGCGCAACTCGTCGGCCTTTTCGTGGGCGATGATCGCCACCGCCTCAATGGGAATCCCCTTGACCAGCACCACCGCATCGCCCTCGCGAGCGCCGGCCGTGGTCAAGAGGCGCTCCTTGGACACCTCGCCGATGAGCACACCGACGACGATGGGACGATCCAGCCCGTGCGTGACCTCGGTGTGCCCGCCGACCAGATAGATGCCCAGCGATTCGGCGGCCCGCCGCAACTGCGCAAAGATATCCTCCACCATGGTCGCCGTCGTGCGACCCTCAGGAAGCAGCAGTGTGTTCAGCATCCAGAGCGGCCTGGCCCCGCTGGTGGCCACGTCGTTGGCGTTGACGTGCACGGCGTACCATCCGATCTGGTCAGTGGCAAAGGTGATCGGATCGGTCTTGACGACCATGTAGGTAGAGCCCATGTCGATGACCGCTACGTCCTCACCGACGCCAGGCCCCGTGATCAGCCGTTCGTGCTGGACGCCGCATCGCCCCAAGAGACGATCGAGGAGATCGAGTGGAAGCTTGCCCGTGGGAAGTAACCGATCCACCAGTGCCCATCCTTTCACACACGCACCGACGCGCCGGGGTACTAGCACCTCGGCGCGTCGTCAGCGTATAACCACCGCACTCTGCCGTCAAACGGGCAGGCGCAGCTATGCCTTGGGCGGAATCAGGAGGAACACCAGGTTGAGCAGGATGCCCACAACCGCCGCCGTGGCGATGGCCGGCAGCCCACCCGGGAACGCCACTTCCAAGCCGGGAATCATGATCGGGATGGCGCCACCCTCAAACATGGAGCCGCCGATCCCGATGATCAGGATGACGGCGCCAATCCCGAGCTGGCGCGGATCAAACAGATCGACCTTTTCCGACTGCATCAGAGCGACACCCTGCAGGCCGATGACACCGAAAAGAAAGATGGCCAGGCCGCCCGTTACGGCCAGCGGCAACGTCTCGACGATGGCGGCGAGCTTGCCCAAGAACCCTAGCCCCATGGCAATGGCCCCGGCTGTGATCAACACGGGCACGGAATAGTTCCGTGTAATCGCCATCAGCGAGTTGTTCTCGCCATAGTTGGTGCCGGCGCAACCTCCCAGCAGGCCGTTCACGGCATCGCCGATGCCATCCAGGATCAGGTTTAGGCCGATCATATTCTTGATCTGGAGACGCTCCCGACCCAGCTCATCAGCCAGGTTGTCGATATAGAGGCTGATCTGGTAGAGATGCGCGGTAGATTCGGGGATCGTCGCGATGGCGATCGGCGCGATGGCCAGCACCGCCGACCACCGAAAGACCGGCGTCGTAAAGGCGGGAACCCGTACCCAGGAGGCCTGGCGCACCGCCTCAAAGCTCACCTCGCCCAGTACCATCGCCAGCAGGTACCCTGCGACAGCCCCCAGGAGCACCGGGATCATGGACAGAAAGCCGGACTTGCGCAGATACACCGAAAGCATGATCGTCACCAGCAACGTAAAGGTGCTGACGAGCCAGTTGGCGCTGGCTTGGTCCAGGGCCGTCTTGGCCAAGGAGATGCCGATGACGATGGCCACCGAACCCGTAATGACCGGCGGAAGCACGCGATCCAGTGCGTCTTTGCCCACACGCCGAATCAGCAGCCCAGCCGCCACCGACACAAAGGCCGTGGCGACAATGCCACCCTGGGCCACCCGAATGCCGCCCCACTCGGCCCCCACGACGGCGGCCACCGCCGCGATATAGCTAAAGCTGGAGCCATAGTAGAGGGGGATCTTCATGCCCGAGCCCACCAGAGCCACCACGGTGGCCAGGCCGCTGGCAAAGAGCGTCACTCCCACATCAAACCCCGTCAGGATGGCCACCAGCACGGTGGCCGGGAACATGGTGAGCACATGCTGCAGACCGAGCGTGAGCATCGCGGGCCAGGCTGGACGATCCTTGGGCAGGTACCCGATCGGCCTCCCGGCTCGCTTTGGTTTGGCTGTCGCCGTCGCTGTCACGTTGCCACTCCTTCCTCGCGTTCCCTGGTTGGATCCGGTGCCACTTGGGATGGAGACTGGGCGGTGCCGATGCGCCACAAAAAAGGGGATCCTGATCTCGTCAGGATCCCCAAGGAACCGAATGCCAAGCCCAGCCCGCTTCACGGGCTCGGCGCCACCCATGCATCCTCGGCATTCCGGCTCCCGCCATTCACCCTCCGCCCCACAAACTGGAGCGATTATAGCGCAAAGCCGAGAGAGCGCAAGCGAACTGCTCCATCCAACCGCTAGTTCGCCTCGATAATTCGCGTACCCTCGGGCGCTGCCACGACTACAGCCGCCGTCATGCCCAGGAACAGCCCGTTCTCCACCACGCCTGGAATGCCGTTCAGCCTCGCAGAGAGCGCCTCCGGATCTTCCAGCCCGCCTTCATACCAGCAGTCCAGGATGAGGTTCCCCTCATCGGTGAGATAGGGATCCCTATCGCGCATCCGCAACACCGGGCGGGCCCCGGTATCCTCCAGCGCCGAGCGGGTGTTCTCCCAGCCGAACCGTACCACCTCGACCGGCACGGGTGCCTTGGTTCCCAGGCGCTCGACCAGCTTGGTCGGGTCCACCACGATGATCTCGCACTCGGTGGCGTAGGCGACGATCTTTTCGCGAAGCAGATAACCGCCCAGTCCCTTGATCAGGTTCAACGCCGGGTCCACCTCATCGGCCCCATCGATGGTCACCGCCAGCCGCGGATGCTCCTCCAGCGTCGTCAGTGGAATGCCTGCCTCTCGCGCCAACGCTTCGGTCTCATCCGACGTAGGCACGGCCACCACATCGCGCAGCCGTCCCGTCGCCAGCAGCTCGCCTATGCGTAGGGTGGCATAGCGAGCCGTGGATCCGCTGCCCAATCCTATGGCCATGCCGCTCTCGACATAGTCGGCCGCCCTCCAGCCAGCCTGCCGCTTGAGTTCCTCCCTATCCATGACGTCCCTTTCTTTGCAGTGGTCTAGATCGTTGCGACGACGTCACCCAGGAACATGGCCAACGCGACGTACCCAGCCGTGGCCTCGACCAGCTCATCCACGCCGACGCTCTCGTTGGCTACATGTGCCAACCCAGGATCACCTGGACCATAGCCAACGCAGGGGATCCCGGCCTCTACCAGATGCCCCCCGTCGGTGGCGAATCCCCACACATCGATCGGCACGTCGTGCCCCACGCCGTCAACCAGCAGGCGATGGGCCTCGCGCACCAGGCGGTCATCGGCCGCCCGCACAAAGCTGGGCATCACGTACGGTATGGTTCGCTGGGCACCGGTATACGAGCGCGCCGGCAGCTGGCGCAGCGACACCTCGGCCCAGACGCCCTCGCCACAGCAGGTGTCCGCCAGATCCTGGACATGCCTTTGCGCACCCTCGGCCGTCTCGCTGGGCACGCTACGCCAGTCCAGCGACACCGAGAGCTGCGAGGGAATGACGTTGCTGCTGGTCTGATCGCACCCGATCAGCGTGGGCACCAGCGTCGCCGGGCCCAAGGTCTCGTCGCTCGCGAGAGGGATCTCGTCCAAGCGAAGGACAAACCGGGCCAGCGAGGCATGTGGGTTGGTCCCCAGATGGGGAGCGCTGGCATGGGCCGACCGACCGTGAAAGGTGACCACCAGCTCGAACCGCCCCCGGTGGCCGCGCATCAGCCACCCGCCGCTGGGCTCGCCGACCACCGCCGCCGCCACCGGTAGGTTCTCGCGTAGAATCAGCGTCCCTAGGCCGCCGGTCTCCTCACCGACGACCGCCGCCACGAGCAGGTCGCCGGACGGACGGAGCCCTTGCTCGGCCAGCACTCCCCCCGCACACACCTGTGCCACCAGGCTGCCCTTGTCATCGACGGCGCCGCGACCAAAGATGCGCCCATCGTGAAGACCGCCCTCCCACGGGCCTTGTCGCCACGCGTCCATAGGGCCCGGATCGACCACGTCCATGTGGGCGTGCAGCATGACCGCCGGGCCATCACCGCCGGCGATCCAGCCGAGCACGTTGCCGGCGCTGTCTACGCTCACGTCAGCATAGCCCATGGCCCGCATGGTGTCGGCCACCAGCTCTGCTACTCTTTCCTCGCGGCCCGATAGGCTGGGCAACCGCAGCGCTCGTTGGCAAAGCTCGGTCACCCGATTGCGCCACGGCTGCACGAGAGCGCACGTGTCTGACGGTCTCATGGGCTCTTCCTCGGCATTCCTGGAGAGGCGCCTAGGCCTCTGGCTCGACGTCTATATCTATGATCTGGTAGCCGTAGGTGTTGACAACCAGCGTCTCGTGGTACCGGGTCACGCGCTCAGCGTCCTGACGGTACAGATGGATATGGCCGTGGATCAGATAGCGGGGACGAAAGGTCTCCATCAGCCACCGAAAGGCGCCAAAGCCACGATGGCACAGATCCTCGGCATCATGGATGCCCAGCGGCGGCGCATGGGTCACTAGAATGTCCAGTCCGCGGCCATGGCGAAGCCGATGCGCCCAAAGCTTGAGCCCGAGCCGCCACCCCAGCAAGCGCATCTCCAGGGGCGAGAACTGATGCTCGCCTGGCCGGTAGCGCATCGAGCCCTCAAGCCCCGCCAAGCGCAGCCCCTTGTACACCACCAGTTGGCGGTGGAGATTGGTGCATCCCTCGGGCTCGGTCTTGACGCTTCCATCGCGAGACTGGATCAGGGCTTGGGCGTGGTTGCCCAGGACATAGAACAGCGGCTTGCCCAGCATGGTCACCACAAACTCGAGGTACTCAAAGGGCAAGTCGCCGCAGCTGATGATCAGATCGACGTCGCCAAAGCGCTCGCGAATGGCCGAGCTGTACACGCGGTCATCAACGGTATCGCTAAGGGTGAGGATCTTCATGGATCTCCATCGACCGACACTGGTCCGCCCTGCATCGTGATTGGCCTCGATTATAGATGCGCGCACGGCTGACCGCAAAGCGAAACCCGCCAGCCCCTCCGGCGATTGACAGCACCCTCGGACGCCATCAGAATGGGAACGTATCCACGTCACCAGGGGGCAGCATATGTTCCTAGAGACACTCAGACAAGAGTATCCGGCCCTAACAAAGGGCCAGCGGATCATGGCCGAGTACCTTGTGCACAACTATCGACAGGCGGCCTTTATGACCGCGGCGCAGGTAGCCGCCAACGTCTCCATGAACGAGGCCACGGTGGTGCGGTTCGCCCAGCGCTTGGGCTACCAAGGCTACCCAGATCTGCAGCGCGCCATCCAAGAGACGGTGTTGCTAGAGCTAGAAGAGCCCACCATACCCCAAGACGCCACCGAGCCTGCTGACCTCTTTGCTCGGTCGCTGGCCGAAACAGGCGCGAGGTTGCGCAATGCGTCCAGCTTGATCCCGCGCGAGCAGGTAACCGAGGCGGTAACGCTGCTCGCACGGGTCAGTCGCGCGTCGATCGTCAGCGCCGGCGAAGGCATCGCGTTGGGGCAGCATATGGCTCGTCGTCTGCGATCGCTGGGCCTCTGCACCTGCACCCTGCCCGCCGACGCCGGCGAGATGGCCCAGGCGCTGGCTGACGTTGGCCCCGACACCTTGGTCGTCGGCTGCGCAGGCGCTCGCGGCAGCGTGCAGGTCGCCACCGCGCTCAAGCTCGCCCGTCAGGCTGGGGCGCAGACACTCGCTTTGGCACACTCGCCCCTCACGCCAGAGGCTCATGCTTCGCAGGTAACGTTGACGCCGCCTCCGGAGCAGGCGGCCAGCGCCACGCCTTTGGTCGTGCTCATGGCCATGGGAGATTGCCTCGTCGAAGCGGCAGCGATGGTGATGCCACGGGCTGACGCCCATCGCAGGCAGGCGCGTCTATTGGAGCAGGCGTTGGATCAAGAGGAGGAACGGTCCTAGGCCCGGGGAGAGTGGGGCCAGACGCAGCGTAATCCCCACCATGTCGTGTGCCGTTTGTCTTGAACCTGGTTTCCCAGGTGGGGATCTGCCTTCGGCTCATCGGGATTCCTCAGAGCGTCATGGATACCCGATCCCCTAGACATATGTGTTGGCTCAAAACGCACTTGGCATCACGTGCACAGCAGGGATTACACACCTAGTGTAGCAGAATCTGTCCAGGGCGCAAGCGGCGCTTCCGCACATCGGGGAGAGCAGAGCTTGCGACCTCTCAAGACAAAAAAAGGGCCATGGGGAACTCTAGTCCCATGGCCCGGCTGACCCACCGTTGGCTCGGTCCGAAGCGGTACTAGACTCCCTCAGGGCTCTCATCCCAGGGATAGACCTCGGTACCCTTGGCAGCCTCGCGCACCGCCGGATCACCGGAGAGGTACCCCCGCTTTTCGTCGGGGATCAGCGCCGCGATCCGTTCCATGATCTCGTGGCCGATGCCATCGAGCACACGCCGGCGCTCTCGCCCACGATCGGCCACCTTGAACGGGCCAAAAGCCTTGCCCACCCGAACGGTTACCCGGGCTCGGCGCCGCGCACGCAACTGCTCAAAGACCTGCGGCAGGCCGTCGAACCCAATGGGCAGCAAGGGCGCGCCCGTGCGAGCCGCCAGATAGGCGGTCCCTGGTCTGGCCGGTCGTAGAACCTGGGCCCAGTTGCCGGCCTCTGGAAAGATGCCCAGGATTCCCCCCTGCTTGAGCACTCCCTCGGCCGCCCGCAGGGCTTCCCGCGAGTTGCCCCCGCGCAGCACCGGATAGTAGCCCCACAGCTTGGGGATCCACCGAACGATGGGTGGAGCGTTCGGCAACTCTAGCCCACCGAGAAACTCGAGCGGCCATGGCAGAGCACCCACCAGAGCGGCGGGATCCAGGAAGGAAAAGTGGTTGGCCACCACGATGAGAGGCCCCGATGCCGGCAGGTTCTCACGCCCCTCCACCCGAAACTCGGCCAGCGCCGACAGGGCCAACCGCGACGCCCGTCTCATGAACCCCCGCACCAGGCGGCGACGCGGATAGGTGATCTCGGAGGCGGCCATATCTACTCCTCTGCCGGACTAGGCGATCGGCTCAGCAACCGGCTGGTTGGATGACGCGTAGGCGCGATCTCGCACCGTCAAGAGCAGGCCTAGCCCTACCACGAGAAAGGCGCCAATGGCCCAGATCGCCACGCGCAAGCCTTGGGCTTCGGCAACATCGGCGGCCATGCCAGCCACCTGGTACTGCCGCGCGAGCACAGCGGCCAGCCATCCGTACACGGCCGGCCCGATGAAGGAGGACATCCGTCCCGCCACCGAAAAGAATCCAAAGAACTGCGCGCTCTTGTCGGGGGGAGCCAGGGTGCCGGCTAGGGCCCGGCTGAGCGATTGCATGCCGGCCATCGCAAAGCCAGCCAAGGCACCGATGGCATAGTAGATCGTCCCGGCCGCGCTCAGGTACATCCAGGCAATGGCGACCACCATCACGGCAATCGACACCATCAGCGCCCGCTTGCTACCCACCTTGCTCGCCAACAAGCCGAACAGGTAGGCGCCCAACACGTTCGTGACCTGCACGATGACCACAAAGATGATCAGCCCGGTCTGGTCCAGACCAAAGACGACCGAACCGATGATGGCTGCAAAGTTCAGCGCGATGATGATGCCATTCTCATACACCAGACAAGCCACCAAAAAGCTCAGGAACTCGCGATAGTTGTGCGCCTCGCGAAAGGTCGCGGCCAGCCGATGAAAGCCCAGAGTCCAGTAGGACTGCCCTTTTGGCATCGGCTGTGGCTCGGCCTGCTCGCGCAGCCCCACGAACAAGGGGATGGTGCCAGCCGCAAAATAGAGGGCCGTGAAGACGAGCGAGTAGCGAACTATCACGCCTTGGGTGAGCGAGGGGATCATGCCCGGCAGCAACTGCATCGCCGCCAGCACGATCAGCAGGCAGACCACACCGCCGGCCGAGCCGATGGCCCAACCGATACCACTGATCTTGCCCATCTCTTCCGGCGCCGCGATCTCTGGGAGAAGCGCATCATAAAACACCTGGGCGCTACGATACCCGACCTCGGCCAGCACAAAGAACACCATGCCCTTGACGACGTCGCCGGGGCCCACCAGAGCCAGCATGGCGGTAAAGATGCAGCTCATCGTGGTGAACACGAACAGAAACCGCTTCTTGTGGGCCACGTGGTCGGCGATGCCCCCCAGAATCGGCGAGGTCACCGCCACAAAGAGCATCGCGATGCCCACCGCCAGGCCCCACAGCCTCGATCCCTCGGCGCCACCCACCACCGTGCCCTGAAAATAGGTCGAAAAGACGGCCAGCAGCACAACGGCCGCATAGGCCGAGTTTCCCCAGTCATAGACATACCAAGCGCGACGCCGACGACGCAGATCCTGGGACGACATGGTCACCTCTCCCACTCCCCAGACGTCCGTCCTCGGCGTTGGCCAGCGTGGACCGACTCCTGGAATCCTATACGCCACCTCGGCAAGCGGTTCCCTTTCTGCAACACCGCCGAGCCCGTCGCGATGTGCCCTACCCCTGCCTGCAGGCCGCCATGACGCCGGGGGCCGCTGAGAGCGCCTGCTCGATATCGTCTCGGGTAATGCCATAGTGCGTGACGGCCCGGAAGCTGTGGGGACCCATGGCGTTGAGCAGCACACCCGCTCCCCGCCAGGCCATCACCATCTGCTCGGTGGAAATGGCCGGATCATCGCACTTGAAAGCGACCAGGTTGGTCTGGACCTTGTCGAGATCCACCACCAAACCGGGTATCTCGGCCAGGCCCTCGGCCAGCAAACGTGCGTTGGCGTGATCCTCGGCCAGGCGATCCACCATCGTGTCCATGGCCACCTCGGCCGCGGCCGCGATGACACCCACCTGCCGCATCCCGCCCCCGACGATCTTGCGGCAACGTAGCGCCTTCCCGATAAAGGCCTTGGAGCCCACCACCATCGAGCCAATCGGAGCTGCGAGCCCCTTGGAAAAGCAGAACTGGATCGAATCGAAAGGCTCGGCCAACACCGAGACGTCAACCCCCAACGCCACGGCGGCGTTGAATATGCGGGCCCCGTCCAGGTGCAGGGCCAATCGGTGACGCGCCGCGACCTCTACCACGGGAGCAACCTGCTCAGGTGAGAGCACCACGCCACCGCAGCGGTTGTGCGTGTTCTCCAAGCAGATCAGCGCGGTGCGAGGGAAATGGATGTTGCTGGCGTCGCGCACGGCCGCCTCAACATCGCCGGCGGCCAGGGTACCATCGGGATGGTTGGGGACGGTGCGGGCGTGGATGCCTCCAAGGGCCGCCGACCCGCCCGCCTCGTAGAAAAAGGTGTGTGCCTGATCACCCATGATGGCCTCATCGCCCCGCCCACAGTGGGCGAGCAATGCGACCAAGTTACCCATGGTGCCGCTGGCCACAAAGAGGGCATCCTCCTTGCCCAGGAGCTCGGCGGCTTTGCGCTGCAGGCGGTTAACGGTACTATCCTCGCCGTAGACGTCATCGCCGACCTCGGCCTCGTACATGGCCCGACGCATGGCCTCGGTCGGTTGGGTTACGGTGTCGCTGCGAAGATCGATCATGAGGCCCCTCTCTAGGCATAGTTCGTTCAGACGTCCTGTATCGTACGAAAGATGCGAATCAGCGTCAAAAGCGACGGCGTCTCCGCAGTCGCGTCACTGCTGCCCAGGAACGAGACTTGAGCACGATAGCCTGACAGCGAAGGAGAGCGTCATGCCGCGCCTGCACGAGATCCATATGCGTGACCCGTTCATCCTGGCCGTCCCCGAGCATCGGCGGCACTATCTCATCGGCACGCCCAGCTACCGCACCAGAGGAGGCGCCGTCAGCGGCCACGGCAGCGGGCTCGATCTGTTCCACTCCGTCGATCTCGAGATCTGGGATGGACCTCACACCATCTTTGAGCCGCCCGACGGGTTCTGGGGCACGCACGATTTCTGGGCGCCAGAGCTGCACCAGTATGACGGTCGCTTCTATCTCTTTTGCTCGTTCAAGGCCGCCGACGCCTGCCGCGGCACCCACATCCTGGTGGCTGATGACGTCATGGGACCGTATCGCCCCCTCGGCGAGCAGCCCCCCACCCCGCGAGACTGGGAGTGCTTGGATGGAACGCTCCACGTCGACGAGCACGGCTCCCCATGGATGGTTTTTTGCCACGAGTGGGTCCAGGTGAACGACGGCGAGATCTGCGCCATTAGGCTTTCTGGCGACCTCTCTCGTCCCGAGGACGACCCCGTCGTGCTGTTCAGGGCATCGGAGGCGCCCTGGGTCGGGGCTTACCCCAAGCCAGGCTGCTATGTCACCGACGGCCCGAGCCTCCATCGTACGTCGGATGGCGCCTTGCTGATGGCCTGGTCCAGCTTTGCCCAGGGCCGTTATGCCGTGGGCCTGGCCCGCTCCGCCAGCGGCTCAGTGCTGGGGCCATGGACACAGGAGCCAGCGCCGCTCTATAGCGACGATGGCGGGCACGGATCCATCTGCCGCACGTTGCGGGGCGACTGTGTGCTGGCGCTCCATCAACCCAATATCGCGCCCAACGAGCGCCCGCTCCTGCTGGGGCTCAAGGAGCGCGATGGAGCGCTCGTCCTGGCCTAGCCAGCGCCCTCAGGCGAGAGCTGGTCCAGGACCCGCTGAAGATCCTGTGGCAGCGGGCTGGTGAACTCGAGCGCCTCGCCCGATACCGGATGCGTGAACCCAAGCCGGTGACTGTGCAAGAACTGCCGAGGCGCCGCCCGATGGGCGCCCCGCCCCCCATAGACGCGGTCACCCACCACGGGGTGGCCGATGGCACTGAAATGCACGCGGATCTGATGGGTCCGCCCGGTGAGCAGCCTCACCTCTACAAAGGTGGCTTCCGCGAGATGCTCCAGCACGCGATACTCGGTGCGGGCATAGCGGCCATCGGTAGAGATCGCCATGCGCGTGCGCCGATGGGGATCTCGGGCAATGGGCGCCTCGATGGCCCCCACCATCGGCTCCAGATGGCCCTGGACCAGCGCGAGATAGATCTTGCGGACCTTGCGAGCCTTGAACTGCGCCCGCAACCTGCGCTGGGCCTCGGCCGTAGCAGCCACCAGTAGCAAGCCGCTGGTGTCCCGATCCAGGCGATGCACGATGCCCGGCCGCTCGGGGTCCTCGTCCGCGTTCACGATATCTGGACGATAGGCCAGGGCGGCCGCCAGCAATGATCCCTCGACCCGTCCCGCGCCTGGGTGCACAATGATCCCGGCGGCCTTGTTCACAACCAAGAGCTGCGCATCCTCGTAGACCACGTCCAACGGTGATGGCTCCGCAACCAGCTCTGCCTCTGGCGCGTCCGGCACCTGGACGACCACGCGGTCCCCCTGGGAAAGCGATGCCGCTGGTTTGACCGGCTCGTCGTTCAGCGTGACCTGACCGGACTGGATCAGGCGCTTGACCTGCGAGCGAGAGAGCTGGGGCAGCTCGTCAGCCACAAAACGGTCGACGCGCTGGCCGTCGGCTCGGGCTACCAATGTCACCTGTTCCATGCGACTATGCCACCTAGGCCTGTGGGGGTACGGCGCCAGGGCCGTCCTCGACCTCGGCAGCCTTGACGGCCGCGCCGCCCCGCTCATCTAGCTCGTCGTTGGCAGAGTGAGAGGGCTCCAGGAACAGCGCATAAATGGCCAGGAGGACCGTCCCAATCAGAATGCTGGCATCGGCAATGTTCCAGATCGGCCACCAGCGAAAGTTCACAAAGTCGGTCACATAGCCGACGGTGATACGGTCGATCAGGTTACCGGTGGCCCCGCCCAGTTGCAGGGTCAGAGCGGCACACAACAGCCCCGATTGGCCAGCCAACTGGCGATGGATCACCAGGATAGCGCCCACCACCACCAGCGCCAGCACGATGAACACGGTGTTCATGCCCCCGAACAGACCAAAGGCCGCGCCTGTGTTCCGGATGTGGGTAAAGGTAAAGATCGGATCCAGCCAGGGGATCGGCTGCCAGGAGCTATGAAGAGGGATATTCAGCCGCACCCAGTGCTTGGTGAGCTGATCCAGCCCAACCACCACCAGGGCGCCCACGGGCACAATGCCGCCTTGCTTGAACCAACGTCGCATCCGCTAACGCTCCTCTATGCCGCCCGCTTGTCGGTGGACCGTCCTCCCGCCAGGCCGTTCCCTAGGATATCGATTCTAGCAGAACCCATCAGCATGGCCAACCAAGCCACGACAACTGTTTGCCGCTGCCCCGAGAGGGACTATAATCGTGTATCCGAGTGAGGAGAGTCCCGAACTCTGCCAAGAGGAGCCATCGAATGCTCAAGACACACACCTGTGGCGCCTTGCGCCCAACGGACATCGGCACCGAGGTCCAGCTTGCAGGCTGGGTCCATCGTCGGCGCGACCACGGCAACCTGATCTTTATCGATCTCCGCGACCGCTGGGGCATCACCCAGGTTGTCTTTAACTCGAGCGCTGACGTCAATGTCCACCACTTGGCCTCCTCGCTGCGTAACGAGTATGTCATCCAGGTAACAGGACAGGTGCGATCGCGCCCCGAGGGTCTCGAGAACCCTTCGCTGCCCACGGGCGAGATCGAGGTAGCAGCGGCCGAGCTGGTGGTGCTCAACGAGGCCAAGACCCCCGTCTTTTACATCAACGAAGAGTCAGACGTCGACGAGGGTCTGAGGCTCCGCTACCGCTACCTGGACCTCCGTCGGCCGCGCCTGCAGCGCAATATCATCCTGCGGCATGAGACGGTGCATTTCATCCGCAACTGGCTTTCTGCCCGCGATTTCGTCGAGATCGAGACGCCCATCCTGATCAAGAGCACCCCCGAGGGCGCTCGCGACTATGTGGTGCCAAGCCGCCTTCATCGCCACAAGTTCTATGCGCTGCCCCAATCGCCACAGCAGCTCAAGCAGCTCCTGATGGTCTCGGGATTTGAGCGCTACTTTCAGATCGCCCGCTGCTTCCGAGACGAGGACCAGCGCGCCGATCGGCAGCCCGAGTTCACCCAACTCGACCTCGAAATGTCCTTTGTGGACGCCCACGACGTGATGCAGCTCAGCGAGGATCTGCTCATCGAGCTGGTCCCCGCCGTCAGCGACAAACGCATCCTGCACACGCCCTTCCCGAGGCTGACCTACCAGGATACCATGGACCGCTTTGGCAGCGACCATCCCGACCTGCGGTTCGGCATGGAGCTAGCCGACCTGGGCGACATTGCCGCAGCAAGCGAGTTCCGCGTGCTCTCGGCGACGGTGGCCGACGGCGGCGTAGCCAAGGCCATCTGCGTGCCGGGGGGCGCAGCCTACTCGCGGCGCGAGATCGACGCGCTGGGCGAGGATGCCCAGGCCCTCGGCGCCAAGGGGCTGATCTGGATCGCCTACGGCGAGGACGAGATCCGCTCCTCAGCCAAGCGGTTCCTCAGCGATGCCGAGTTTGCAGCCATCGCCGAGCGCACGGGCGCCCACCCTGGCGACCTGGTGCTGGCCGTTGCCGACACATGGAAGACGACCTGCACCGTGCTGGGAGGCCTGCGAGCGCAGCTCGGGCGCAAGCTCAAGTTGGCCGATGAGAGCGTGCTAGCCTTTGCCTGGATCACCCACTTTCCGCTGCTGGAGTGGGATGACGAGGAGGGACGCTACTCTGCGACGCATCATCCCTTTACCTCGGCCTTGGATGAGGATCTGCACCTACTGGAGACGGACCCAGCCCGCGTCCGCGCCAAGGCTTACGACGTGATCTGCAACGGCTACGAGATCGGGGGCGGGAGCATCCGTATCCATCGCCGCGATGTGCAGTCGCGCATGTTTGCCGCTATCGGACTGAGCGAGGAGGAAGCCCGCGCCCAGTTCGGGCATCTGCTGGACGCGTTCGAGTTTGGCGCACCGCCCCATGGCGGCCTGGCGTGGGGCATCGCCCGTCTGGTCATGCTGCTGGCGGGGGAGCCCAACATCCGCGAGGTGATGGCCTTTCCCAAGTCGCAAAACGCCATAGACCTGATGACCGATGCGCCCTCGCCCATCTCGGAGCGTCAGCTAAAAGAGCTGCACATCCGACTTGACGACGACGAGCGCTGAGCGATAGCCACGCCGAGTTGGCGCGGGCCAAGAGCTGTGGTAGAATCTGCCCGCGCTATCGGGTTCTGCTTGAATTAGTGGGGCTGATTCCGTTCCACGCCGTTGGCGTGCTTTCTCGAAGGGGGGTGAGGCGAGCACAAGCCCGCGCAGCATCGAACCGCGACCATCTCGGGGTGGTGGTGGAAGGCTGCATCGAGTGCCTGTGCGACGACACCGGATCAGCTGTGACCCGGCCGCCGTTTACTATGGGCCCAGAGGGCCCCGCCCGCGTGCCATCGGCACGCCCTACCCTTGAGAAAGGACACGAGTAAGGTGACACAGGTGCTTCGCCGTGATGGCGAGTCGTTTGAGGGACTATTGCGTCGCTTCCGCAAAGAGGTCCAAGAGGAACGGGTCCTGTCCGAGACGCGCCGCCGGCGCTTTTACGAGAAACCGTCGCAAGAGCGCAAGCGCAAAGCCGCCAAAAAGCTCCGCAAGAGTCGTCGTACCACCTACAAGACCGAAGGCAGCACGCGCTAGATCGGCTACCTAGACCCAAACAGGGCGGGGTTACCCCCGCCCTGTTCTTGTTTCCAGTCTCTATTCGGCGCCGGCCGCCACCGCCTCCGCAAACCGCCGTCCAAAGGCCTCGCCTTCGGCCAGTTGCTCGCGGGTTGCGGCCCCGTTGAACTCGAGGGCGTCCCACCAATCCCACTTGAGCTCGTCGGCCAGCTGCTGACACTCTTTGCGGGCGCCGCCGCTCCAACCCCAACTTCCAAAGTAGCCCACGAGCCTCCGCTGGATCCGCTTGGCCCCCGCAAGATGCAGCACCTCGGCCACCGGGGGGAACAGGTTGCCCTCATAGGTGGGCGCGCCGATCAGGACACCGCGGCGCGTCCACAGCGACGGCAGGATATAGCTGGCGTGGGCGCGGGCTGCATCATAGATGGCCACCGGCAAGCCCGACCTTGATGCCCCCTCGGCCACGGCGTTCATCATCGCCTCCGTGTTCCCGTACATGGAGCCGTATACCAGGGTAATGCCAGGGTCTCCCGGGCCCGTGGCGTAACCCGCCCAAGAACGGTACAGCTCCACAATCCGCAGAGGGTCATCGCGCCACACCAGCCCGTGCGAAGGCGCGATGACATCGATATTCAGTCCACCCAGCTTTTCGATGGCCATGAGCGTGGGACGGCTGTACTTGGCGACGATGTTCACATAGTATCGCAACGCCTCCCGCTCATAGAAGGCAGGATCAGTGCACTGGTCGTCAAAAATGGTCCCCCGCAGCGCCCCATAGCCGCCAAAAGCATCGCAGGAAAAGAGCACCCGCTGTGACGCTTCGTAGGTGACCATAGTCTCGGGCCAGTGCACAAAGGGCGTGTGATGAAACTGCAAGGTGTGCTGGCCCAGCGAGATGCTCTCGCCATCCTCCACCACGCGCACCCGATCGGTGATGCCATAGTAGGCGTCCAACATCGCCTTGGCTTTGGGCGACACCACAAACTCGGCCCGAGGCGCCAGGTGCTGCAACGTTCGCAATGATCCCGTATGATCGGGCTCCATGTGGTTCATCACCACATAGTCCAGCTCCGTCGGATCCACCAGCTGCGCGAGCTGGTCAAAGAACGAGCCTTCCTGCGCCGCCTTGGCCAGATCCACCAGGGCCACCTTGTCGCTCTGCACCAAGTAGCTGTTGTACGAGACGCCCTCGCTGGTGATGGGCCAGAGCCCCTCAAAGAGGTCGGTGGTGCGGTCGTTAACGCCGATCCAGTGTATACCAGGCTTGACCTGAATGGGAGGCATG
>DAIRUQ010000022.1:19037-28169 GCA_036803245.1 Chloroflexota bacterium
CGCCCTGCTTGGGGGAGCTCTTTGGCAACCCTAGCAGCCCACATAGCTTGGGCATCGCCGCCAAGCAGGCCGTAGAGCGCGCACGAGCCCAGGTGGCTGGCATGCTGCGCTGCCGCCGCGACGAGGTCATCTTTACCAGCGGGGGCACCGAGGCCAACAACCTGGCCATCTTTGGGGTGGCGCAGGCCTTGCGAGCACGTGGCCGGCACATCATTACCAGCGCCATCGAGCATCCGGCGGTGATGGAGCCGTGCCGTTGGCTAGAACGCCACGGCTATGTCGTCACGGCCCTGCCCGTCGACCAGCACGGCCGCGTACCGCCCCAGGATCTAGCCGCGGCCCTGCGCCAAGACACCGTCCTGGTCACCATCATGCACGCCAACAACGAGGTGGGCACCGTCCAGCCGATCGCAGAACTGGCCAGGCTAGCGCATGAGGCCGGGGCGCTCTTTCACACCGATGCCGCCCAAACGGCCGGCAAGCTGCCCGTGGAGGTCGAGGCCCTGGGGGTGGACCTGCTCAGCATCGCGGGTCACAAGCTCTATGCACCCAAGGGCGTCGGCGCCCTCTATGTGCGCGCGGGCACTCCCCTGGAGCCATTCACGCGCGGCGCTGGTCACGAGCGAGGCCTTCGCCCGGGGACCGAGAACCTGATCGGCATCGTTGGCCTGGGCGCGGCCGCAGCGCTGGTGCAATCCCACCTGGCGCAAGACACACGCCATCTCGTCGCCATGCGCGAGCGGCTGGAAGGCGGATTGCGCGGCCTTGGCGTGGACATGCGCGTGCATGGACACCCCTTCGAACGGCTGCCCAATACGCTCAGCGTGGGGTTTCGCGACGTCGAGGCCAAAGACCTGCTGGTGGAGCTAGCCGACGAGGTGGCTGCGTCTGCCGGCGCCGCCTGTCATGCGGGCGAGGTCACGGTATCGGAGACGTTGCGCGCCATGGATGTGCCCCTAGCCTATGCCAGGGGCACGTTGCGCTTTTCGGTGGGCCGCTATACCACCGCCGAGGAGATCGATCACGCCATCGCCGCCATCGGGCGGGCGCTGACGCGTTTGGCCCCAGCCGAGGCCGACTAGCGGTAAGCCTCCGGCACATAGGCCGGCAGCCGCTGGGGAGCCATGATGCGTTCCAACCGGGCAAAGCGCATCCGCCCATCAACCAGTGGCACCGAGGGCCAGTCCTCGCCGATCAGCGGCCGCGCATAGCGGACGAACGCATCGGTGACGTCACACGCGTCGCGGTCGATCCAGGTCTCGGGGAATGTGCGCTCCGAGTTGGCCACCGCCTCCAGCGGCACCTGATCATACCGCACTGCATAGGCCGACCCCGGCTCACGCAGGATCGTGGCCATCTGGCGGGAGGCGCCCCGTCCCGCCAGCTCGGCCGCCTTGCATCCCACGGCATGGGCCTCGGCCAGATCCACCGTGGAGGCGTAGGCGATGTCATGCCGCTGGAGCGTGCCCGGCACGTCGCTGCGCGCGCTGCCACGAGCGGCCAACCCCTGCTGGTTCAGGTAGTTGATGACCACCTGGGCCACGGTCGTCTCGCTAGCCGAGAACTGGGTGTGGCCAAACGAGTCCTTGGTCGCGCCGATGTCGGCCAGCTCCAAGCCCTCGCTGAGCACCACGATGGCGCGCCCACGCGCCCGAAGCAGATCGTTGACCCGGTCGGCGATCTCGGCCAGCGTGGGACGCATCTCGGCCAGCAGGATCAGCAACGGCATCTCCCGATCGGGGTCCGCCAGCCGGGCGGCCGCCGGTATGTAGCCGATCCGTCGCCCCATGGCTTGCATCACCAACACAGGGTCCGCCGGAAACGAGCCGGCGTTCTCCTCGTTGGCGCGCTGGACCGTATACGCCCAGTAGCGCGCCACGCTGCCATAGCCGGGCGTGTGGTCGATCAGGCGGAACTCGGGGTCGCCCACGTCGTTATCGATCGTCTTGGGCACGCCGATACCAATCACGTCGGCGCCACGTTCTTGGGCCAGTCGCGCCACCTTGTTGGCCGTATCCATCGAGTCATTGCCGCCGATATAGACAAATGTGCCCACATCGTGCGCATCGAGGACAGCCAGCACGCGGTCGAAATCCTCGCGCTGGTTCGCACGCAGCTTGTAGCGGCAGGTGCCGATGGCGCCAGCTGCGGGCGTGGTGCCAAGCAAGGCGATCTCTTCCGAAGGCTGGGCCGAAAGGTCCAGTAGCTCCTCTCGCAACACGCCCTCGATGCCATTCACACCCGCATAGACCGTGCCAAAGGTGCCCGTATCGGCGCGCATCGATTCGGCCAGCCCGCGCAGGCTGCTGTTGATCACCGGCGATGGCCCGCCCGATTGGGCCACGACCACGTTACGTCGCTCCACCCATCCCCCCTCTCGGATGCTTGTTGGTCGGCCCTATTCGGTCCACTCGGTGTGGAAGGACCCTTCCTTGTCGATGCGACGGTAGGTGTGAGCCCCAAAGTAGTCGCGCTGCCCCTGCGTCAGGTTGGCCGGCAGTCGCTTGGTGCGGTAGGCGTCAAAGTAGGCCAGTGACGACGCAAAGGCGTGCACCGGGATGCCCATGCTGACGGCCGTAGTGACAACGCGCCGCAGTGCGCCCTGACGTGCCAGGATCTCGTCTCGGAAGAATGGATCCAGCATCAGGTTGGTGAGCTTGGGGTTGTGGTCAAAAGCCGCCGCGATGTCATTCAGGAAGCGCGCACGGATGATGCACCCGCCCCGCCAGATGCGGGCGATAGCGCCCATATCCAGGTCATAGTCGTACTCGGCGGACGCCGCCCGCAGCAGCCCCATGCCCTGTGCATAGGAGCAGATCTTGGCGGCATAGAGAGCATCCCGCACATCCTCAATCATCTGCCCCCGGTCACCGCTGAACTTGATGGTGGGGCCGGTGAGCACCTGGCTGGCCGCCACGCGCTCATCCTTGTAGGCCGAGATGATCCGCGATTCCACGGCTGCATTGATGGTGTGCGTCGGCGCTCCAAGGTCCAGGGCGTCCTGCGAGGTCCATTTGCCGGTACCCTTTTGCTTGGCCTCGTCCAGGATCACGTTCACCAGCGGTTTGCCCGTCTCCTCATCCACCCGCGCCAGGATCTCGCTGGTGATCTCGATCAGGTAAGACTGGAGCTCACCCTGGTTCCACTGGCCAAAGACCTCGGCCAGCTCGGCCGCCGGCATCCCCAGCCCACGAGCCATCACGTCATAGGCCTCGGCGATGAGCTGCATATCGCCATACTCGATGCCGTTATGCACCATCTTGACATAGTGCCCCGCCCCGCGCGGCCCCATATAGGCCACGCACGGTTCACCCTCGGCCTTGGCCGCGATCGCCGTGAGGATCGGCTCGACCAAGCGGTACGCCTCGGGCTGCCCGCCGGGCATGATGGCCGGACCCCACAAGGCGCCCTCTTCGCCACCGGAGACGCCCGTCCCGATATAGTTGATGCGGTCCTCAGCCAGCGCCACCGCACGACGCTCGGTGTCTTGGTAAAACGAGTTCCCGCCGTCGATGATCAGGTCACCCGGCGCCAGAAGCGGCTTGAGCTCGGCGATGACTGCGTCCACCGGCGCACCCGCCTGCACCATCAGCATCACCCGTCGCGGGCGCTCCAGCGCGCCGACCAGATCCTTGAGGGTGGCGCAACCCAGAATCTGCTTGCCCTGAGCCCGCTCCGCGACGAACTCGCGCATCCGTTCGGTGGTGCGGTTATACACGGCCACCGAGTAGCCGTTGCGCTCCATGTTCAGCACCAGGTTCTGGCCCATCACGGCCAGGCCAACCAGTCCGATGTCGTACTTGCTCATGGCTTTTCCCCCTCTTGCTTCAGCCGGTGGAGCATCTCGCCTGCTCGCGGCACCACCAGGATACCCTCGTCCTCTCGTCCTTGCCAGGCCGCCACATCGATGCTGGCGGGGTCGCGGTAACCCAGGTTGATCCGCTCACAACGTTCACGGGGCACCGCCGTAGCCAGCTCCACATGGATTCGCGGCGCCTCGACGCCGTTCACATAGGTGCCGTCGCCCTTGACATGGGTCGAATGGGCCAACACACCCCACGGATAGTCCTTGTAGCGATCCCAGTGCGCCAAGATATAGTCACGCACGTGGTAGCCGACCTCATCCAGATACTTGCCGTGGGTGTACGAGATCTCGTCAATATGCGGCGCATAGATGATGACGGTGCCGCCATCGGCGACGACGGGCTCCATCTTGTACATGCCCTTGGCGCCCGTCCAGACGTCATCATACAGCGTTGGCATCACCGAGAGCACCGTCTGGTAGGGTCTATCCACCCAGACCACGTTGACCTGGGCTGAGAGCTCAGCCGCCCTTTTCTGGGACTCTTGCAGGCCACCAAAGTAAATGCCGGCCAAATCGTGATGACCTCGCACCACCATGGAAAAGCACGAGATCGGCCGGTCGATGAACGCGACGGCCTTGTCGATGGCGGCCCGCACGGGCGTGTCCTCTCGACCGATGGTAGCGCGCGAGGTGCGCAAAGCGCCCAGCCAGTGGGTAAAGTCGATGACCGCCGGCCCGCTGATCCCCGGGAAAAAGTACTTGCTGCCTCCCGAGAAGCCCACCACCTCATGCGGAAAGACCGGCCCCACCACGACCAGGTGGTCATAGTCCATGATGCGCGGGTTGACCTGCACCGGCACCTCGATCTCGATCATCCCGTCAGAGAGCTCGCGAGTGTCCTCGCGCGTCAGCGTGCCGATCGTCAGCAGGTCGCCCTTCCAGTCATGATTGTAGAAGCCGACCTGGGCATAGCGCCCTTCTCGCTCCTCCTGAGTGATGCCCACATGGCGCCGCAACGCCTCTTCGCTCATGGGCAGATGGGTACCCAGCGCGACCAGGAAATCCACCCGAGAGGCCACGCCCAGCGTGGCGTCCGTGATGGCACGAAGGCAGAGCGGAATCGGCGCGCTACGGGTTCCGTCAGGGATGATAAAGAGCAGCCGCTTGCCTTTCGGCGCGAGAGCCCGCACCCCCTCGGCAAAGACGGCCCGAATCTCGTCCTCTGACAGCATGCGGTCGGGATTGCCCACACCCAGTACCATGGTGGTCACCTCTTCCAAGGGGGCACGCTTGGCAGCGCAGCCTCAAAGGCCTCGATCAGCTCGGCCTCATAGGCGCCGCCGTACGTCCCGGCGATGAATCGGTCAAACGCCTCTTCATGAAACCGTTGCCAGCTCTCCTCTTCATGCCCGGGATTGATCGGGTAAAAGAGGGCACCGTTGTCGCGAGCAGCCTTCAGGTCTCCAGGGGCATCGCCGATCATCAGTTTTTTGTCGTCGGCATAGCGCCCCTGCGAGGCCCAGCGGATATGCTCGGACTTGGTCCCCATCTCCTGGCCCGCGATCACCTTGACCAGGCCGTCGATCCCGTGCTCTTGCCACTCGCGTACCAACGCCTCGACCGGCGTCTGCGAGACGACGATGGCGTCGGCGTGCTGCACGATCAGCTCCAGGCTCTCACGCACATAGGGAAAGGGCGGCACGCCGTGGACCATGTCGGCGATGGTGGCGTTCACCGCGTTGCTCCACGCCAGCGCCCGGCGCAGCTCGGCGTCGTCGGCCTCCTGAACCAGCCCCCCCAGCGACTCGTTGCTCAGCGGTAGGCCAGAGCTGATAAAGTCGCGGATGGATGGGGCCTCGGGGATGGCCGCCTTGCGACGCTGTACCTCGGGGCGTTCGCGCAGCAGATCGAACACCTTGATCAGCGCGGGCCAGCGGTTGACGCCACGCCACTTGCTATAGAGGTTCACAAACTCGCTGGCCTCACGAGCGTACTTGCTGACGGCCTGCAGACCCCAGTGCTTGATGATATTCGGCGTAAAGCACTCTTTGTGCTTGATCTCCATGGTATCGAACACGCAGCCATCAGAGTCGATGCCGACGAAAAACTCGTGCTCCACCTCCAGCGCAGCCAGGGGGGCAGCGGGCTCAGGAACGCCAGTCATGATAGATCCTTCCTCCTGTAGCATGAGGCCGTCGTCCGAAACGGCAACGCGCGCTAGACGCCACTGTAGGCGCAGAAACCACCGTCCACAGGCACGGTCACACCATGCACAAAGGCGGCGCCCGGCGACAGCAGCCAGACCAGCGTCCCCAGCAGCTCGTCGGGGTCACCAAAGCGCGCCATGGGCGTCTTGCCCACCACCTTTTCGCCGCGCGGGGTATAGCCGCCCGTGTCAGGGTCCTCCAGCAAAAAGCGGTTCTGCTCGGTGAGGTAGAACCCCGGCGCGATGGCGTTGACGCGAATGCCCGTCGCATAGTTCTGCGAGAGGTGCACGGCTAGCCACTCGGTAAAGTTGCGAATGGCCGCCTTGGCCGCCGAATAGGCCGGGATGTTGGTCAGCGGCAGGAAAGAGTTGACCGAGGCGATGTTCACGATGGCGCCCTCGCCGCGATCCACCATGTCGCGCGCAAAGACCTGCGTGGTGAGCAAGGCCGTGGTCAGGTTCAGGTCAAACACCCAGCGAAACCCTTCCTCAGGCAGATCAAAGAACGATAGATTGGCCGAAGTGGTCGCCTTGGGGCTATTGCCCCCGGCGCCATTGATGAGGAAATCCACCGGGCCAAAGGCGCCTAGCACCCGCTCGCGAGCCTGGGCCAGTGAGTCGCGATTGAGACAGTCGCACGGCACCGCCAACGCGTCGCCACCCTGGGCGGTAATGTCATCGACCACCCGCTGGGCGGCCGCCTCCGAGATGTCCAGCACCGCCACGCGCACGCCTACCTTGGCCAGGCCGCGACTCATGGCGCCGCAGAGCACGCCGCCGCCGCCCGTGATGGCCGCCACCTTGCCAGCAATACCGAACCACGCCTGAAGCTGATCCTCCATGTGCCCTCCCGGTCATCTAGACCTTTCACAACGCCCGGCGCCTTACGCCGAGCTACGAACCACCAGTTCCGCCCTCATCTGCTCCGAGGATGCGACGGCCTCGGGCTCCCTTATCAGCCCCAGCAAAAGGCGCATGGCCCGGGCCCCCAACTCGGCCTTGGGCTGGCGCATGGTGGTCAACGCCGGCCACACATAGGCGGTAAAGAGCAGGTCATCCCAACCCATGACCGCCACCTGCTCGGGCACGCGTAGACCGAGTCGGCGGCAGGCCTCCAGGGCTCCCAACGCCACCAGATCGTTGTACCCCAGCAGCGCCGCTGGTCGGGGCTCGCCACGCAAAGCCTCAAGAGCGGCCCCCAGTCCGCCCTCAAACGTGGGAGCGCAGAGGATAGCCCGGGCGTCTGCGAGACCTGCCTCCTGCGCCGCCTGCGTAAAGCCCTCGCGGCGGAGGGCCGCGCTGCGCGAGCCCTCGGTCCCGCTGAGAAAGGTAATCGACGTGCGTCCTTGAGCCACCAGGTAGCGCACCGCCTCCATGGCGGCCGCCGCATCGTCCACCATGACGCTGGCCACGCCCGTGGCGTGGCGGCAGCGCCTATTCACCAGGACCGCCGGCCGCCAGCGCTGGGCCGCCTCAGCCAGGGCATCATCATCCAGCCGCGAGCTGACCAACAGCAGCCCGTCGACCTGATGGGAAGCCAGCGTGCGTAGCGCCTGTAGCTCACGCTCGGGCTGCTCGTCGGTGTTGCTGAGCAGCACGCTATAGCCCTCGCCATGTGCTACCTCGGAGGCCCCCCGGGCCACCTCGGCGAAAAACGGGTTGGCGATATCCGGTACCACCAAGCCAATAGTCTGGGTATGGCGCGTTCTCAGGCCGCGCGCCAGCGTGTTGGGCCAATAGCCCAGCTCCCGAGCGACGGCGAGCACCCGCTCGCGGGTCTCTGGGCTGATCTCACCCTTGTCGTTGATGGCCCGCGAGACCGTCTGGCGCGATACACCCGCGCGCTCGGCCACATCGCGAATGGTAACCCGTTGGGTCATCCCTGCCTGCAACCCTCGCCCCATCTCCTCGTGATCGTTCACGGCGCCACCCCGAGAGAGGGACGCCTCTCGGCGGCCCACAATGGCTCGATTCTAGCACGGCGCCTCGCGCCGGGCAAGCTCTAGAGCTCGTGCTCGCACCGCTCCAGAACCGTCCGGCGGAGCGCATCGGACAGATTCCGCCAGTACTCGGAATAGCCCCCCACACGCACGATCAGGTCTCCGTAAGCCTCCGGATGCTCTATGGCCTCCTGCAGCGCCCGCTGATCCATCACGTTCACCTGGAGCTGCATGCCACCGAGTTGAAAGTAGGTCTCCAGCAGATCCCAGACCCGGCGACGCTCCTCGGCGGAGGCGAAAAGGCGTCGCGTCAGGCGGATGTTGGTGATCAGGGTTCCCGGCGCAAGCTCTTGCGGCAGACCGGCCACCGAGCGGAGCATCGCCGTCGGGCCCGTTACGTCGCGCCCTGCCACCGGGCCGATCGAGTCGGCGATGGGCTCTCCCGCACGTCGCCCGTCCGGCGTGGCCATCACCAGTGTCCCGGCGTCGGCATAGGTGACGAACATGAGGCAGGCCGGCACAAAACGTCCGCCTCGCCATGGGGTGTGCCGCCCAAAAGCACGGAACACGTGCTCGGCCACCTCGCGGGCGATCTGGTCCACCCGCGGCTCATCGTTGCCGTAGCTGGCCACCCGGCGCGCCCGCTGTTGCAGCTCCTCGCTCCCCTCCCAATCGCGCCCCAACGCCTCCAAAAAGGCGGACCCGGATAGCGCTTGCTCCTCAAAGACCAGTCGCTCCAGCACCGCCAAGCTATCGGCGACGTTGGCGAGCCCGCCGATGTTGATGACGCTCCAGTTGTAACGGGCGCCTCCGGCGTTGTACTCGCGTCCCGTGTCGAGGCAGTCATCGATCAGCAGGCTGCGGAGAGGTTGCGGCTGCCAGCGGGCATGCACTGCCTGAGCAGCGTTCACCCCGGCGGTGAGCGCGGCCACATGACCTGAAATCGCCCCCTGGAGGGCGCCCCAGAGGTCCGCATAGCTGCTGGCCGTGGCCAGATGAGCCTGGAGCGTCTCCGCGAGGATGGCCGGCAGATTCAGGCCCGCGTCCAGCGAGCCCACGTTGGAGCGACCGTGTACCATCAGCTCCGTGCACCCACCAAAGGCCCACTCGGCACGATCTTTCGGTTGTAGGTTCAGCCCAAAGGTGTCGATGGCCCGGGTGTACCCATCCTCGTGGTAGAG
>DAIRUQ010000022.1:28269-32481 GCA_036803245.1 Chloroflexota bacterium
TCGTCCAGCCGCCCCGCCTCCAGATCGGCCTCGTACAACGACCCCAGGTCCTGATCAAACCGACCCAGGCTGTCACAGCCGTCCAGGTAATAGAGCCAGTTGAGCGCCACCAGCCCCTCGTAAAAGGTGCGCGCCGGCCGCCAGGGGACGCGGTCAAGGGCGGCTAGGAGCGACTCACGGCTGCGGGCCGCGGCCTCATCTCGCGGCTGCTGCGCCTGAAGGTGGGCGACGCATCGCTGATGGGCTACTCGGAGCCCATCAATCAGCCGTAGCATGGCCTGGTAGAAAGGTCGAGCGGCGGGGTCCGCCTCGTCGTGGCGCTTGGCGGCGATCTCGGCGTAGCGATCCAGCCCTTTTCTCAGCACGCGGCCATAGTGCAGGATGCTGTGGGTATAGTTGGCTCCCCCCAAATGATACTCGCGGGAAAGGGCCTGGGCCGGATGCGGATAGTCGCCCAGCTCCTGCCGCAGAGCCGCGTAGGTGGCAGCCTTGGTCCCATCGCTGCGACGCTCCAGCTCGGCCAGTCGGGCGCGATCGCAGGTCAGTGAATAGGAATAATGAAAGGCCACGACGTTGCCCTGGGCGTACCAGGAATAGCGCCCGGCGGGATAGAGCGGACCGCCGTCCCACTGGCACAGGTCGGCATGGCGCCACTGGCTGCAAAGCGCCGCCGTCATGCGCGCCAAGGCGTCGGCCGACACCTCCCCGATAAAGCCCGCGGCCGTGTGTTCGCCCACCTGGTGCAGGGCTGCGACGAGCTCCTCCGGTGTCATTCCGCGCGGAGCAGATACCGCCATATCACAGACCCTCGTGCTCAGTTCGCTGGATGATCTCGGCCTGCATTTGCGGCGAGAGGCCCACGAAATAGTCGCTGTACCCGCCGATACGCACCACCAGATCGCGGTAGGCCTCGGGGTTCTCGCGCGCGGCCTTGAGCGTTTCGGTATCGACCACGTTGACCTGGATCTCCATGCCACCCCGTCGCAGATAGGTCTCGATGAGACCCCGCAGCCCCTGCACAAAGCCTTCGGGACGGCGCGACCGCGTAAAGCGCAGATTCACCGCGATGCCGCCCAGCATGGGCGTGTGATCCCACTTGGTGGCCGAGAGCACCGCCGCCGTGGGGCCCAGCCGCTCGCGCCCCTGGGCCGGCCCCGAGCCATCGCCCAGCGCCTGTCCGGCCAAGCGGCCATCAGGCGAAGCCGCGGTGGCGCGCCCTAGCCGCTCGTGCATGATCCAGCAGAAAAACCCAGGGTGGTACGCCCCGCCGAGATAGGTGCGATAGCGCCGCACCTCGCTGGCGATATAGCTGGTCATCCGCACCGCCAGCGCATCAACGTCGTCGTCGTCGTTGCCGTACTTGGGCGCGCGCTGCAGCAACATCAGGCGCAGATCCTCGCACCCGCAAAAGTCAGCCGCCAGCGCCTCACGCAGTTGTGCTAGATCCAGGGCGTCCTCCTCAAAGAGGTACCGCCTGATGGCCACCAGGGCATCCACCAGGTTGGCCAGCCCGACAAAAGATGGCTCGATCCAGTTGTGGCGCGCGCCGCCCTGATCGATATCTAGCCCCCTGGCCAGGCAATCGTTGACAAAGCAGGAGAGCAGGGGGAACCCGCCATGATAGTAGCGGGTCATCTGGGCGGTGTTCTGCTCCACCACCGCCGCGCGGATTGTATCCGCCAGGAGAGCCTCGTAGGCCTCCACCAGCGCGTCAAAGCTCGCAAAGGCGGCTGATCGCTCAGCGCCCAGTTCGGCGTCGCCGTGCGCATCGAGTGGCCCCACGCCCAGCAGGTCATGGAGCAGCTGCACCAGGTTGATATACGGGCTGGCCACATAGACGTTGGAAGAGGCCACGGGGGTCAGCTCGACGCAAGTGCTGTGCTGGTAGAGGCAAGCCTCGGCCGGTGGCAAGCCAGCCTCCAGCATCCCGCGCGTGATCAAGTCATCCCCAAAGATGGCCGGATGGGTGAGGCCCTCGGATAGCAGCTCGCAGGCCCGATCGGTGATCGCCGACGGCGTGTCCTCGTTCCAGCAGAGTCCGATGCCGGGATAGGCCATGCGGGTGTGGGCGATGCTCTCCAGGAAATGCTCCGTGAGGGCGTTGCTGACATCGCGTCCGCTGGCGTCTCTGCCGCCGATCATAAAGCCCACGGCCAGGCCCCGGGGCGTATACGAGCTGAGCATCAGGCAGAGGCAGTCGATCAGCTCCTGCGCCGAGCCGAGCGTCAGCCTGCCGGCGGCGAGATCGCGCTCATAGTAAGGCAGCAGGTAGCGATCAGGGCGCCCGAGCTGAAACAGCAGCATGAGCTGGCCGGCGCAGAGCGCATAAGTCGTCAGATGGACCGCTTGCAGCGCTTCGTGGAACGTCTCTGCCGGACGCTCGGGCACGCGGCGGCAGATGCGCGCCAACTCGCACAGCTCCTTGGCGCGACCCACGTCGCTCGTTTGCGCGGCCTCCCGTTCACACGCCGCGGCATACCGCCCAAACAGCGCGCGCAGGCCGTCCAAGGCGATCTCGCAGGCCCGGTAGAAGGCATCGCGCTCGAGGTCGTCGGGGCGCGTCAGGTCGAGCCGCTGGCGGTAGAGAGCGATCTGCTGTCGCAGGCCGCTCAGTCCGCGTCGCAAGAGTGTCTCATAGTCGATGGCCATGTGAGCGCGTTGCCCCCACACAGGGCTGGCCGCCGGCGATAGCTCCGATCGCCATCGCTCCAGCTCGGCCCGCTCGCCCGACGATAGCGTCCGTCGCGAAAACGTGCCCACCAGCAGATCGTCGGGACCGATCTCTGGCGTCAGTCCCTCCAGCACGGCCTTTGTGGCGCGCGCCCGCCGCACCAGATTCCACGGCTCGCCGCTCGTGGCCATCCACGAACGCGCCCATAGGAGCTCGGGCTCGTCGCGCGGAATGGTCTCCTCCGCCAAGATCTGCTCGCGCAGTCGCTCGATCCTGGCCGTGGCCGCTACCCTCTCCACCGTATGTCCTCCTACCCGCCCGTCCGGGCCTCGACGCCGCTGCCAGCCGCCACCTGGGCCAAGGTCGCCATGGTCTCTGGCGATGGGCGCTTGAGCTTGGCTGCGCGATAATCCAGGCCCAGGCTGCGGTACTTGCCCGTGGCCATGGGATGAAAGGGCAGCAGCTCATAGTAGACCGGCGAAGGCAGCCCAGCCACGAACGCGGCGATGGCTTCGACAGCCTCGGCGCTATCGTTGACCCCCGGCACAATCGGCGTCCGCACAATCACCGGCGCTCCCGAGTCGGTCAGCCGGTGCAGGTTCGCCAAGATCTGTTCGTTAGGTGCGCCGGTCACCTGGCGGTGCAGGTCGCTATCCATGGTCTTGATGTCAACCATCCAAAGATCGACCAACTCTGCCAAGGACGCCAGCCGCTCCCAGGGCCAGCAGGCGTTGGTCTCGATGGCAGTGTGCACACCCTGCGCGCGCACCCCCTCAAGTATCGCCCGGCTAAAGGCGAGCTGTAAGAGCGGCTCGCCGCCCGAGATGGTGACGCCACCGTTGGAGGTCTCATAGAACGGACGGTCACGCAAGGCCTGGGCCACCACCTCATCGGGCGTCATGCGGTCGCCCACCAGCACCAGTGCCTCGGCATAGCACGTCTCGGCGCATGCGCCGCACGCCTGGCATAGCTCGCGCCGAAAGACGCGGTCTCCGTTCACCCGAGCGTGAGCGCCGTAGGGGCATCGTTCCAGGCAAGCACCGCACCCGATGCATCGCTCGGGAAACAACTGTAGCTCGGGCTTGGGGGCGAGCGTCTCCGGGTTGTGGCACCAGAAGCAGCGTAGGTTGCAGCCCTTGAGAAAGACGGTCGTGCGGATGCCGGGGCCGTCGTGGATAGAGTAGCGTTGGATGTTGGTGACATAGCCCTGCATGGCGAACCCTTCTGTCGCTCGTCGGCACCCATGGCCACTCTGGCGCTCTCGGCACTGCGGTCCAGTCCAGTATACACAAAACGGCCGGCCCAGTGGAAGGGCCAGCCGCCATCTTGTACAATGAGGCGAGGAGTATATCCCCGCCCCACTCGTGTACCGCATGGGGGATTCGAACCCCCGATCTCCGCCTTGAGAGGGCGGTGTCCTAGGCCAGCTAGACGAATGCGGCACATCAAACGTGGGGCCTATCTTATCCAGGCGAGGGCGGGCTGTCAAGTCGCAACTCTGGAGCAACGACCATGATCACAGAGATCAGCATCCGTACCGG
>DAIRUQ010000023.1:0-31885 GCA_036803245.1 Chloroflexota bacterium
ATCGCAGCGGTGGTCGGCCGTCAGTTCGATGCCCACCCAGGTGATCGGCTCGCCTCTGGGTGCCTCCACACGCCACTGCAGCGTGGCATCGGCTCCGGGCGGCAAGGGGTGCACGGGCCCCGGGACGCGGCGGGGCGCATCATCCGGGCCGGCCGTCACGACCATGAGACGGGCCGTGATGGGGTGTGGGTTGGTGGCGTCCGCAGTGATGCGGGCCGAGAGCGTCTGCCCTGGATAGAGGCCGGGCGAGGCGGTCATGCCGTATCCCCGCGAAGGCCACAGGGCGGGAAAGGTCTCCCTCAGGAGGCGGGCGGGCAGAGCCTCGGTGAGCGCCCTAAAGCGGATGGCCAAGGTACGCTCGCCGTCGGCGCTGTGACCGGGGGTGTTCACGAGGTCGCAACTGGCCAAGCTGTCCGGAGCCTTGTCGACCAGCCAGCCCTGGAGCGCGCCCGGCGCCTCAAAATG
Organism: Chloroflexota bacterium; assembly: GCA_036803245.1. Taxonomy (GTDB): domain Bacteria; phylum Chloroflexota; class Anaerolineae; order UBA1429; family UBA1429; genus DAIRUQ01. Next base: position 466 of record DAIRUQ010000023.1, read on the forward strand.
GTATCGGGCACCTGCCTTGGGGGTCGCCAGCGTCTTGCCGGCCAGAGCCATTCCGATGCGGGCCACCGCCAGGGCCTCGGTGAGGGCGTCGGTTACGGCGTGGCCGCCGTCTGCGGTGGGAAGGTAGAGGCGGTCGGCGACGGGACCTCGCCAGTCGGGCCCCGTCTCGAGGCCGGGTAGGCCGGCGCGGATGCCCAGCAGACACCCTAGGTTCCCCGAGTTGCAGTCGGTATCCCAACCGGCCGTGTTGACGATGTTCATGCCCCGCGCAAAGTCTCCGTCGCAATAAAGCAGGGCCATAATGATCACGGCATGGTTGGGGATAACGTGGCAGCCGCCGCCATAGCGGTCGTAACCGTAGCGGAGCTGGATCCGCGCAAAGGTCTCGTGCCAGTCGCTGTGCTTGGCATGCCATGTGCGCACATCCGCAACAAGCCTCGCGATCAGGCAGTCCTCGGGGATCACGCTCAAGCCCACGTCCAGCAGCGCGTTGATGTCGCTCTCCACAAAGGCCTGGGCCTCCATGGCGGCGATCACCTGCGCCGCATAGACGGCCTCGCCGTCGTGGCTGACGCGAGCGGCCCGCTTGGCGAGGTCGGCGGCCAACTGAGGCTGCCCTGGTGCGATCATGCCCCAGCCGTCGATGAAAATCTGGGCGCCGATCTGTTCGGCTACCACTTGGCCATTGAGGGCCATCGAGCCGCTCTGAGGTGCGGGCACGCCAGCTTTGAGCCTGAGGTAGGCCGTGTGCTCGGTTGACTGCCCCATGCCGCCCCACCAGAGGACGGTCTTGGGCTCGATCAGGTAGTTGAGCCACGTCTGACCGATCTGGGCCGAAGAGATGTCTGTTCGCGGGCCGTAATCCGACATGGCCCGCAAAAAGGTGAACGTCCCTGAGATATCGTCATCGACGTTGATGAGCGGCTGCCCCAGCTGCTCATGGACATAGTAGCGGATGGGCCCCAGCTCTTCCATGATGCGCTCATGGGTCCATCCCTCAAAGGGCTTGCCTACATAGACGCCGATGATCTTGCCGAGGACGCCCGCGTAGACGCGCTCCACATAGTCGTTGGGGATAGGCATGCCACTCTCCTCCGTGCCCTGTGGAAAAGTTATCCACAGCCTCGCTTGGTAGTGCGCCCGCGGGGACGCTGTCATGGGTCTCACTCTACTCGCATCAGCGCTCGTCGGCAAGGGTGAGACGCCACGGGGCTTGCCCGACTGATCTGACGCCGTTCTTATATGTTCTATTATGGTCTAATATTACACAATGCCTACAAATGCCTAGCTCTTGCTGAGACTGGGACGGGCTCGAGGGAAGAGAGCGCGTGGGGGCGTGACGTAGCCTGCCAACACAAGGGCTGGGTCAGCCCGTTCACGGGGCAAGAGTTATCCACAGGTCTGTGGATGGTCGATGAAGGACGTGGTTTGGCAGCGGCGGCTGTGTCACCTACAATGTGCTTTGTATGCAACGAGAGGGAGGAAGAACCTGATGGAAGAGCAGACCCAGGGGAGCTCTGGCACCGAACGCCGCGGGGTCGTGGTGCCTGTCTATGTGCTGATCATCATTGGCGTGATCCTGGTCGCGCAACTGGCGGCGTTGCTCTGGCCGCGCGAGCCGGGGCGGGTGGCGCAAGTCGGCCCGACGGCGGACGTGTTTGGGCGGCCCACGCGGACCCCCACAGCCACCAACACGCCGATTCCGCCAACGGAGACTCCAGTGCCGACCGCGACCAACACGGCCACGCCACTGCCTCCTACGGCGACACCCGAGCCGCCGACCGAGACGCCGCTTCCCGCCACGGAGACGCCCGAGCCAACCGCGACGTCGATCCCTGCAACCGCGGCGCCGACGCGTCGTCCTGCCACGGCTGTGCCGCCGACGGCCACACCAGTGCAGGTCTCATTCGTCGATCGGGTTGATCTCAACAATGGCGACTGGGGCACGGGCTGGGCGGTCGTCAACTATGATCCCAATGACGAGGGCGCGCCCGAGCCCCCCGTGGTCATCGGCGACGACGGGAACCGCTACAAGATGGAGATCGGCTACCTATCGTCACCCGATGCCTTGGCCGAGATCAACCGCTTCTGGGGGTATGGCGGACGCGGTGGTGCCAGCTGGAATCTGATCCTTCTGGTGCGGCGGAGCGTTGGCTGGATCTCTTGCACCGATGAGGCCAACATCTGCTACGAGAGCCAGACAAACGCTGGCCAGGCCGTGCTCACGGTGCAGCTCCATTTCAAGGAGCGGGTCATGAAGTCGATGCTGCGTAGCTACCTATCAGGTGGCCTGATGGGCGTCGCCAGCAACGAGTACTACTGGGAGCTCCAGAACGCAGTGTACCAGCCGATTTGCGGCGCGGTTCCCGACAAGGCCACCATCGCCGTTCGGTTCCAGCGCTTCTAGACGACCACACAAGGCAACCAAGAGCCCTGACCACCTAGATGGTCAGGGCTCTTGACGTCTCCAGCGTTGACGCCGTCAGGCAGTGAGGTTCTGGCTCTGCCTACGGAAATGGTATCCATAGATGGCCAAGGTCACCGCGTCCGCAAAGAGGTGTGGCTTGCGGCGCAGAGTCCAGGCCAACAGCTTCCAATACTCCCAGCGCTCCTCGCCCAGGATGCCCAGCACCACGATCGAGCGGAGAAACGCTTGAACGTGTGCCCAATCTAGCTTTTGCTTGATGATGCGCGGCTTTTCGTACTCGCGCAAAAAGGTTCGCACCCGCTCATAGTAGACCTTGGGTGAGTAGAGATGCTGCACCAGGTGCCGATAGCCTTGACGGAGTAGCTCGATCTCCATTTTGGGCAGGATGTTGGTCAACGAATCGGTGTTGTTGCCTGTCCCCGTGGATACCAGCCGCCCTTCGCTCTTCATGCGAGCGTGCAGCTTTGTGCCTGGCAGCGCCTGCAGCAACCCCACCATGGCGGTCACGATTCCCGACTGCTGGATGAACTCGATCTGCCGCTGAAAGATGCTGGGCGTGTCGCTGTCAAAGCCGACGATAAAACCGCCCTGCACCTGGAGCCCAGCTCGCTGCAGCGTCTTGACGCTGTCGACCAGGTTGCGCCCTTGATTCTGATACTTGTTGCACTCTATCAGGGCATCCTCGTCGGGCGTCTCGATTCCCACAAAGACCGTATCAAAGCCCGCCTTGACCATCAAATCCATGAGCTCGTCATCATCGGCGAGGTTGATGGATACCTCGGTGTGAAACCGAAAGCCCTGCTTGTCGGCTCGCCAGGCGGCCAGGGCGGGGAGCACCTCGGCCTTGAGCTTGCGCTTGTTCCCGATAAAGTTGTCGTCGACGAAAAAGACGCCCCCGCGCCAGCCCTGGGCATAGAGCGCATCGAGCTCGGCGATGATCTGCTCCGCCGACTTTGTGCGTGGCTTGTGTCCAAAGAGGGCCGTGATGTCGCAGAACTCGCAGTCATAGGGGCAGCCCCGCGAGTACTGGACGCACATGTCAGAATAGTGCTGCAGGTCTAGCAGCTCCCAGCGCGGCGCGGGCGTCTCGCCAAGCTCTGGGAATCGATCGGCCGCATAGACGCGCTTGGCGGTGCCCTGCTCGAAATCGCGCAGGAACGGTGGGATGCTGATCTCGCCTTCGCCGAGGACCAGATGGTCAACCTGCGGGAAGGCGTCGGGCTGCGAGGTGAACAAGGGACCGCCCGCTACCGTTCGCACGCCGCGCGCCTGGCAGCGAGCGATAACGTCCTCTGCCGAGTCTCGCTGCACCATCATGGCACTAAGGAACACACAGTCGGCCCACTCCAGATCACGCTCTTTCAGCGTGGTGACGTTCATATCAACCAGTCTCACCTCCCACCTCTCGGGGAGCATGGCGGCCACCGTCAGGAGGCCGAGAGGAGGCAGGCTGGCTCGTTTGCGGATGAACCGAAGGGCGTGGCGAAAGCTCCAGAACGTATCGGGGAAGCGGGGATAGACTAGCAACGCACGCATGACATCTCCTTTGGGACTATGGTTCTACGATTATAACACAGCCACCCGAGCGAGGTTGTGAAGCTTTTGCGGGTTTTCCTCAGCCGATTTGCAGGCGGGCGCAACCACGCTACTATGATGTCATGCAGTAGAGTACCACGGTCGCGCGGGCCTCTCCGTGATGGGAGCGATCCAGTGAAACAGCTAGTCCGCTCGCTGAGGTTCCTCAAGCCCTACCTCTGGTTCACTATCGGCTCCTTGATGGCGCTGGTGGTTTCCAGTGGGGCTATGCTGGTGCTGCCGCGCCTGACGCAGTATGTGATCGATCAGGGGATCGCCCAGAACGACCTGCCGCATGTTATCAGGCTGACGTTGGCCATGATCGGCCTGGCGGTGGCTCGAGCGTTCTTCCAGTTCGCTCAAGGTGCGCTGGCTGCTCGTAGCGCCCAAGGCGTGGCCTATGACCTGCGGAACGAGCTCTATGGCCGCATCCAGTCACTCTCCTTTAGCTACCACGATCGGGCTCAGACGGGCCAGCTCCTCACCCGCGCCACCTCGGACGTTGATCGCGTGCGCATGTTCATCGGGAACGGGGCGGTCATGTTCCTGTCTGCCGCGGTGATGCTGGTTGGCGCCATCACGCTGCTGTTTCGGACCAACTGGCGGCTCGCGCTCTTGATCGTATTCGTCGTGCCAACCACCTTTGGCTTGTTTGGACTGTTTGCGCGGGCGGCCATGCCCCTCTTTAGCGAGGTGCAGCGCAGGCTGTCGAGCCTGAACGTCGTGCTGCAAGAGAACCTGGCGGGCGTTCGCGTGGTCAAGGCGTTTGCCCGAGAACCGTACGAGGCGGAGCGCTTTGAGGCGGCCAACCGTGACCTGTATGAGATTGCCATTCGCGTCAACAACATCATGTCGTTGGCATTCCCCACGGTGTTTTCGGTCGCCAACATCGCTACCCTGGTGATCTACTGGTCGGGCGGCAACCAAGTGATCGGCGGCACGCTCACCACGGGCGAGCTGGTGGCGTTCTCCAGCTATGTGATGATGGCGTTCTTTCCCGTCTTGATGATGGGCATGATGATCGCCATGCTATCGCAGGCGGGCGCATCGGCCGAGCGGATCTTTGAGATTCTAGATGCCGATGTCGAGGTCAAGGAAAAGCCCAATGCGATCGAGCTACCACGGCTGGAGGGTCGGGTGGCGTTTGAGGACGTGTGCTTCCGCTACTATGGCACGGGCGATCCCGTGCTGGACGATATCTCCTTTGTAGCAGAGCCTGGGCAAACCATCGCGCTGCTGGGAGCCAGCGGGTCTGGCAAATCAAGCGTCATTAACCTGATCCCGCGGTTCTACGACGTGTGTGAGGGGCGTGTCACGGTGGACGGCTATGACGTGCGTGATGTGACCCTGGACTCGCTACGATCACAGATAGGCATTGTGCTGCAAGAGACTAACCTCTTTGAGGGCACGATCCGCGAGAACATTGCCTTTGGGCGGCCTGGCGCCACCGACGAACAGGTTGAGCGCGCCGCCGAGGCCGCCGAGGCAGCCGATTTCATCCACGGCTTTGCCGATGGGTACACGACGCGGGTTGGTGAGCGCGGTGTGACGCTCTCGGGTGGGCAAAAGCAGCGAATCGCGATCGCGCGGGCCCTGCTCACCGATCCCCGAGTGCTGATCTTGGACGACGCCACCTCTAGCGTGGACCTGGCTACCGAGCTCCGCATCCAGCGGGCGCTGGATCGGCTGATGGAGGGGCGCACCAGCTTTGTGATCGCCCAACGCGTGGCCACGGTGCTCAATGCTGATCTGATCCTGGTGCTCGATGCTGGCCGCGTCGCTGCAATGGGGACCCACGAGCAGTTGATGCGCGATAGCGAGATCTATGCCGAGATCTATAGCTCGCAGTTGGATCCCGACCGCACCCTGTCCGAAAGCCCGCTCAGCGAGGTGCTACCATGACCCACGGGAGAGGCCTTCCCGACGCGGCGCCCGCCAAGGACGCCAGCCAGACTCTCAAGCGTGTGTGGGGCTACTTTGGAGAGTACAAGTGGCGCCTGACGCTCTTTGCCGTGCTTCTGGTGATCGGCGTCTTGGCAGAGGTGTTGGGGCCGTATCTCCTGGGCGTGGCTGTGGACCAGTTCATCGACCCCAGCGGCGCGGCACGGCCTGCATGGCTGGGCGTACTGCTCCCGCCCGACGCATCCAGGGCGCGCGGCCTGGCCACGACCATGTTGGTCGTGGCGGGGGTGTATGCCGTGACGTGGGGCATGAGCGTGGCCCAGTTCCGCCTGGTCGTGCGCATCTCGCAGGCCGTGTTGGTGCGACTCCGCACCGAGGTATTCGAGCAGATCCAGCGCCTGTCGCTGAGCTTTTTCGACAAGCACGAGGCCGGCGATCTGATGAGCCGGTTGGTCAACGACAGTGAGGTCATCAACGACATGTTCGGGCCCGGCCTGGTGCGGCTGCTGCGGTCGGGCCTGGGGCTGATCGGCATCGTGGTTACCATGGTGAGCCTGAACTGGCGTCTGGCGCTCGCTTCGTTCGCCGTGTTGCCGCTGGTTCTGCTGGTGACGTGGCAGTTTGGCACGCGGGCACGAAAGGCCTTTCGGCAGACGCGCAAGACCATCGGCGATGTGAGCGCCGAGCTGCAGGAGAACATCGCGGGCGTGCGCGAGGTGCAAGCTTTCAGCCGCGAAAACGCCACCCTGGAAGAGTTTCGCGCCATCAATGAGCGCAACCGTTCGGCCAATGTCCTGGCCGAGACCCTAGCATCGATCTTTACGCCGCTACTGGACGTGCTGAGCGCCATCGCGACGGCGCTGGTGGTAGGCTATGGCGGTTACCTGGTGCTGAGGACCTCGCCGCCTTTGGCCTCTATCGGCGTCATTGTGGCGGCAACGGCCTATGTGGATCGCTTCTACGGGCCCATCCGTGAGATGGCTGGCCTGTTTGCCCAGTTTCAGGCCGCCGTCGCGGGGGCCGAGCGGATCTTTGACCTCCTGGAGACGCCACCGGAGGTCGTCCAGCGGGATGACGCCGAGCCGTTGGCAGAAGTCCAAGGCCGCGTGCTCTACGATCGCGTCAGTTTCCGTTACGAGGCCGATGAGCCTGTGCTTGATGGTGTCACGTTTGAGGTCGAGCCTGGGCAGATGATCGCCTTGGTGGGGCCGACGGGCGCTGGCAAGACGACCATCGCGAACCTGCTGCCGCGCATGTACGACGTCCAGGGCGGCCAGGTGCTGCTGGACGGGCGCGATGTACGGGATCTGCGGCTGCGGGACCTGCGCCAACAGATCGGCATCGTGCCGCAGGACACGTTCCTCTTTAGCGGGACAGTGATCGACAACATCCGCTATGGGCGGCTCGACGCCACCGACGACGAGGTGATCGCGGCGGCCAAGGTGGCCAATGCGCACGCCTTTATCGAGCGGCTCCCCGAGGGCTATGACACCCAGGTGGGTGAGCGCGGCAGCATGCTCAGCCATGGCAACCGCCAGCTCCTGGCCATCGCCCGCGCCGTGCTCAAGGATCCACGCGTCCTGATCCTAGATGAAGCCACCAGCTCGGTGGACACTCGCACTGAACGGCTGATTCAGGCCGCGCTGGCCGATCTGCTCAAGGGGCGCACCAGCCTGGTCATTGCCCATCGGCTATCGACCATCCGTAGCGCCGATCAGATCCTGGTGATCCAGCAGGGGCACATCGTCGAGCGCGGAAGGCATGAGGAACTCATGGCCGCGCGAGGCGTGTACCATGAGCTCTACATGAGCCAGTTCCGTCGTGAGACGGTCGGGGCCGAGGCCGAACCCTCGGCCCTCTAGCGCGTCCTTACGACAGCCAGTCGGCTGGCCGCAGCCTGGCTTTGTCCAGCCAGTCCAGGTACTGCTGCAGGTCAAAGGGCGGGTTGCCCGCCAAGTAGTGACTCTGGCCCTCTCCTAGCTCCGAACGCCAGCTGAGCGTATAGAAGCGATGCGCGCCCTGCGAGTAGGCGATGCTGCCCAGCATTGTCACCGCATCAGGTTTGGCTCTTGCTTCACCCTCGGCCAGCACCTCGCCCGAATCCACCTCGCTCAGTTGGTAGCGAACGGTGAGCGGCTGCCTGGTGTCGTTGCACGCCACCAACTCCTGACGCCAGCTCAGTGGCTCGCGCAACGCCACCAGCAGCGGCTGCTGCGCCCGCTTGATGTAGCTATAGGCCAGCTTTTTCGTGCCATAGTAGTCGACGATGGCATCGGAGAACTGGGGCCACCCGTCAAGCAGGTTCCACCAGAGGATGCCTGTGCGGCGCCACTTGTTCGTGCGGAACAGCTCGATGTGGAACTTGAACGCCTCGGCCTGCGAGATCTGGCTGGCGGCGACGAAAGCATCGAGGTCGTCGGGCACTTGGCCAAACAGCTCGCGCACCTGATTCGCCATCAGCTCTACGCGGCCATCGTAGATGTTCACCCCAGGTACGGGAGAGGTGGCGTGCAGCAGCCATTCCTCGTTACCCTGGTAGGGCCAGACCTTGTCGGGCGAGAGAAAGCGCCGCATGGACGAGGGCGCGGGACAGCCGTGGTAGCCGATCTCGCTGGCAAAGTGGCAGAGCGACTCCGTATAGTAGCGGCTCTTGAAATAGTCGCGCGGCCCCCACAGGTGGTTCTCGGGCAGATACCGTTGTCCACGCGCGTGGGCCACAGCGTCCACGTAGGGAGAGCTGGGCAGGTAGGGGCGGGTGGCGTCCTCGGCGCGTAGCACGTCGGGCAACACCTTGCGCGTCAGCACGTTGTCGTTGGGATCCAGCGTCCTGCCGGCCCAGGTGTAGGCCTGGTCGCACTCGTTATCGCCCGCCCAGAGGGCGATGCAGGGATGATGTCGCAGCCGCCGCACAACGGTCTGGGCCTCGTCGGCCAGGCGCTGCTGGAAGGACGCGTCTTGCGGATAGACGGCGCAGGCCATCGCAAAGTCCTGCCAGATCAGGATGCCCATCTCGTCGCAGGTATCATAGAACAGATCGTCCTCGTAGACGTTGCCGCCCCAGCAACGGAGCATGTTGCAGCCCAAGTCGTCGGCCATGGCCAGTGCCATGGGGATCCGCTCGCGGTCGCGGCTATGGTAGGCGTCCAGCGGCACCCAGTTGCTGCCCATAGCGAACACGCGCTCACCGTTCACCCAGAAGCAGAACTTACCCTCGCCCTCTTCGTCGGTGACGCTAGTGCGCTCCAGCCGCACCGTGCGAATCCCCGTACGAAAGCGCAACGTGTCGATGGTGGCGCCGTTCTTGATCAGCTCCACCGTGCACGCATAGAGACTCTGTGGGCCTCGGTTCCTGGGCCACCAGAGCTGCGGTGCCTCGAGGCGTAGACGGGCTGTGCCAGCCTCGAACAGCAGGCGCTCGGTGAGATCGATGGTCGAGTTGCCACAAGCGGCTCGGAGACGGACGTGGTAGATGTCGTCAGCCGAGGGATGGACGCGCGCGCAATAGTGCCACGCCAGGTCGGCCCAGTCACCGTCAGGCGACAGGGCCTGCGTCTGCAGGTAGGCGCTCTCCAGATGCTCCTCTGGGCGAAAGCGCAGGGTCACTGGCCGCCAAATGCCCGCGGACACCGCCCGCGGCATAATGTCCCAGCCATACATGTGGGGTGCCTTGCGGATGTAAAGCCCGTCATAGTTGCAGCGGCCGGCGGCAACGTTGGGCGGGTAATCATAGCGCCGGGCCTCGTCCACGGCCGGGCGGATGTGGATCAGCAGCTCGTTCTCTTTTCGCAACGCCTTGTCCACGGGATGTACCTGGGGGATGAGCATGTTGTCTCCGCTGCCCACCAGTACCCCGTTCAGGTAGATACCGGCGCAGCAGTCCAGCCCCTCGAACAGCAGTTCGGCGTGCCCCTCCGGACGCCCGTCCAGCGTAAAGCGTCGCACGTACCACACGTGAGCCCGCTCCAGGTGGCGCAGCTCGGCCATGGTCATCCCCACAAAGGGATCGTCGATCAAGCCAGCGGCCTGCAGATCCAGCTCTAGGTTGCCAGGCACGCGACAGGGCCGCAGATCCAAGCCGGCGGCGTTCAGGTCTTGGGCCGTGGTAGCGCTCGGCGGCGCGTCCTCAGTCCAGGCGAACTGCCAGTCGCCGGTGAGGTCCATCTGGTTCCAGGAATGGGCAGTGCCCATGGTCTCACTCTCCTCGAATCGTTACGATTGGGTGCGGTTCTCCAGGATCAGCAGCCAGTCCTGCATCGGGCCGGGGAGCGGTACCCGCCAACGACCGTCCGCGTCGGGGGTGATGGCTCCCAGCGGCCTGACGCGGCCCGTCTTGGGATCCACAAAGCTGGCCTGGTATCCGGCGTTGGGTTCGATGCCAAGCACATAGCTGGGGGGAGACCATGATGCCAGGTACTGGGCAAAGTAGATGATGCGCAGCTCTCCCGGGATGCCGGCGCAGTAGGCCCGGCGGTAATCATCCTCCCCGGCGGCGGGCTCGACCCATTCCTGGTGGGGCTCCAAACGCCACCACGGGTAGCGCTCCAGGATGCGTCTACCGATGCCAACCTGCGTCGAGCCTGGAAGCTGGGCGGCCACCGACCAGGGCGTGTCGCCCCAGGACGCGCCGTGCGGCGAGAGGCCATAGGGCTCGGTCTCGCCGTTGAGCTGCCAGATTCCGTTGGCACCATAGGTGAACCCGCCGGCTCCCGACAAGATGCAGGCCCAGAACATGGCGCGCTGAACTTCTTCGCGGCTGCCCTCCAGGATGCCCTCATAGCTGACCTCGCCCTGGACCACCGGCATGTGCGGCCGGCGGGCCACTTCCTGGCGCACGGTGCGCGTGGTATTGGGTAGTGAATCCATGCCGCCGTGCCCGGTCTGCAGCATGTCAAAGTCGAGCACCGAGTCGTCCACCACCTGGTTGCGGGCGCAGTCGGTGGGATGGATGGTCATGGGCCGGCCGTAGGGGTCGATCTGGCGCACATAGCGGGCTATCTCCGTCCAGCCCTCCTGCTGACGACGCCGGTCACCCTCTTTGTCGTCCGAGAGATAATAGGGCATGGCTCCCTCGCCAGCCAGGCACCAGACCACCGGGTAGGCGCCCCAACGGGCGATGAGATAGCGCCAATGCTGCTTGATCTTTTCGATGCCTAGCCAGGGCAGGTGATAGCCCCAGCAGCCCACCACGCAGGGCACCAGGCCCTGGTGGACCAGCCACTGGATGCGTAGATCGGCCATGTCAAAGTAGGCGGGGCGAATGGCGGCATACTCGGGCTCCCAGGGATGACCAGCCTCGTTATAGCCGCGTTCGTCATAGGCGGGCATGTCCGGGTAGAGGCCGGCCACGATCTGAACGACGGAAAAGCCCTTGCGCACGCGGTCTTCGGTCAGGCGCTGGAACTCGTCCGGCCAACGCAAGCGCCGGGTAAAGCCCATCCACCAGGTATCGCCCAACCAAAAGAACGGCGTTCCGTCCTCGTGGCGGAAGCTGTGCCCATCAGCGCTGACCTTGATCGCTCCATGAACCTTCAGGGGGTCGTCTCCCTCATAGGGCGAGACCTCCAGGACGCTCCGGACGTCATAAAGCTCGGGGTTGGTGGCGTCCGAGCAGACGCTGCGCATCTCATAGCGCCCGGGTACGCTAGGCGTGTAGCGCACCCGCCAGAGCCCATCGCCGCCCCAGAAGGCCGGCACCGTCTGCTGGTCACCATCCGGCTTGGTGACCACGACGTCTAGCTCTATCTCACTGAACGGGTCGGCATAGGCCTTGCCGCTGGTATAGGCCCATTCACTGACGCAACGGGCTGTGCCGTGCAGCTTTTTCGTATGTTGCTGATTCACCGAGTACCTCCAAGTTCTGAACGCTCGCTCGCAAGGCCATCTTGCCGATGACCTGGGCCGTACTCGTACCTACAGGACCACGCAACCCGCCCCCAGCACCTGGCGCGGCGGCGCGTCGCAAGCCAGCCTGAAGACAGCCACCCCGGCGATCTTGTCCGGGTTGGCGGCGGGGAGGCCGCGCATCACCAGGCGATCCTCGATCTGCTGGAAGGCCACCTTTTGGCCGGTGGTCAGTAGGGTGATCTCGCGAACGGGCATGCGCAGGCCACCGATGGCCAGCTCTCGCCCGGGCCAGCGATTGCACCAGTAGTAGGCCGTGTTGCCCTTGAGGCTCCAGCCGCCAGTGGGCATCCACTCCATGCGGCCGTCCGTCCGATCTAGGTCGCCATAGACGGCTTCGCCATGAACGGCCAACCACTTGCCGATCGCCTGAAGACGCTCCACGGCCTCGGTGGGCACAGAGCCATCGGGCGCCGGCCCGATGTTGAGCAAGAGGTTGCCGCCGCCGGCGCAGGCGCGGTTGAGAAGGTCGATCACCTCGCGCACCGAGCGCCAATCGATGGCCGAGGGCATATAGCCCCAGGAACCGTTGAACGTCATGCAGGCCTCCCAAGCTCGCCCGGCCTTTTCGGCGGTGACGTGCTCTTCCGGCGTGCCGAAATCCTCGTCGAGCTGGGCGCGGTTGTTGATGATAATCTGCGGCTGTAGCTGGCGCGCCATCCGGTTCATCTTGACCGTCTCCCAGAGATCGGGGCTGCGTAGTGGCCAGGAGACGTCGTACCACAGGATATCGAGCTTGCCATAGTTGCTACACAGCTCACGAACGCAGCCCTGGGTGAAATCGAGGAACCGGCGGCGGGCGGCCGGGTCCTGGGCGCAGCGGGCGCCATCGGGGTGGTGCCAATCCATCAGCGAATAGTAGAATCCCACGTTCAGCCCCAGAGCGCGACAGGCCGCCACATAGTCGGCCACCAGATCGCGCCCGGGACCGCGCCTCACGGCGTTATAGTCGGTCTGCGCGGTATCCCACAGGCAGAACCCCTCGTGGTGCTTGGTGGTCATCACCATGTAGCGCATGCCGGCCTGCTTGGCGAGCTCGGCCCAGGCATAGGGGACTCCCAGTTGGGCCGGCGGCACCTTCCAGCCATCGGCGACGCGCTGAGCGGCCTGGCGGGTCTCGTCAGTGCCGGGCTTCCAGGTATCCGCGAGGCGCTCATACTCGGCCACCGGGATCCGCTCGCGGTTCATCACCCACTCGTGTCGGCCTAGCTGCGAGTAGAGGCCCCAATGCACAAACATGCCAAAGCGAGCTTGGTGCCACCAACGCATCCGCTCGGCTCGTGTGGCCGCGATCTCTCTCTCGTACGCCTGCTGGTCCATGGCTCAACTACTCCTTCTCTGATAGGATCTCTTGCGTCGACTGCTACCGGAGGGTGACGCCCAATCCTTGGGCGACCTTGCGGATATGTGCTGTGGCGGCCCGGTACTGCTCGGGTCGAGTCAGATGCTCCAGCATGAGGGGCGTATCGGGATCGCAGGCATCGAGGCGGCGCAGGTAGGTAGCATAGTCTAGCTCGCCCTCTCCTGGGGTCACCTCGTCGAGATGCACGGTCAGCCGGCCATCCAGGCGGATATCCTTGGCGTGGCAACTACGCACGCGGTCGGCCAGCAGGTCAAAGCAGCGATCAATCAGCGCGCCGCTGGCATAGTAACGTTGTGGGCTGTTCACCAGGTTTACCGGATCGAGGTGCACGGCGAACTGGGGGCGATCGATGGCCTCTACCAGGGCTAGGTACGACTCGGCCGAATCCGGGTAGGCCCAAGGCATGGTCTCCAGGGCAAAGGTGGTGGTGGCGGGGCTGACGGCGTCGATGATCTCCTGGGTGATCTCGACGATGCGTGCAAAGGTGGTCTTGGTGAGGTTGTCGGCGTGAGGGCCATCCCACTGGGCAGAGCGCGAGCCGGCGATATTGACGCAGCAGCGGGCGCCGGCGATCTCTGCCAGTTGGAGCTGGCGCTTGCATTGCTCAATGGCCTCGCGCGCAACGGCCGCGTCGGGGCTCAGCGGGTTGCTCCAGGCGCCTACCTCGGCGATGACGATGCCATGGTCAGAGGCGGCCTGACGATAGGCATGGATCTGCGCTGGCGGCGCGTCAGCCGCCGTCGGCCAATAGGCGGCAGTGTAGCGCTCCTGTTTGAGCGCGGCGATCCAAGCCGAGGGCGTGGGGTGGTCCGGCCAGACGGGGCCTCCCAGGCGCATGGTGCCTCCTCGTCGGTAGAGTTGAGCGACACTGGCATTGTCCAGGGAGCGGAAGGCCTGTCAAGGGCACACGTTTGATTCTGGGGGGCGCCGCTGCTAGAATGCTGTTACTGCAACTGGATGCAACAAGGCGCCGTTTCGGCGAGCGAGGTGAGGCTAGCATGTGCATGGTGGATGCGTACCTGAACGGGGAAAAGCTGATCGAGAATGTGACCTGGGTCGAGCCGACCGACGAGGGCGTGGTGATTCACAGCTACTTTGAGCCGACGCGCACCGTCCAGGCGCGCATCCAAGCCGTGGATCTCAGCGGGAACCGTGTGCTGCTACTCTCGGACGAGCGCGTGCCAACGCAGGAGAAGCTAGCATGAACGACCTGGAAAAGCTAGCGGCGCTGATCCCGCACTGGCGCGAGCACAACCGCGCCCATGCGGATGAGTTTCTCGTCTGGGCGGAGCGCGCCCGCGCCATGGAGATGCCCGAGGTGGCGGCGACGGTGGAGCAGGCAGCGGCGGCGCTGCGTGGGGCCGACGGTGATTTGGTCACAGCCGCTGATAGGCTCGCGGCCGCCGGAGTGCATGGGCACCACCACGGCGGCCACGAGCATCATACCCACTAGGCGGCTAGAAGACTTCCCACGCCGGGGCGTTGACAAAGTAGTCGACCTGGAGCGCGGGCATTTCGGCCCGCAACTGGTCCGCAAAGCGACATAGCCCTGGCCCTTCTGAGGCAATGTGGCTGGTCTCGATCATGGGGATTCCTACATCGGCCGAGAAGCGGAATCCATAGTCGTCCGATTCGCCAGCGATGAGGACATCGACGCCCTGTTCGATCACCTCCTGCTGGTAGGCCACGTTCACGAAAAGGCCCAAACCTCCCCAGGGCAGGCCGACCCGGTGCACCAGCTGCCGAGGCCCTTGCGGCAACGAAGCGCGCACCTGAGCGAGACCCGTGCGTCGCTTGACGTCCTGGAGCAGCTCGCCCACGGTGCGGGGCGAGATCTCGTAGACCTTGGCGAACCCCCGTTCGTAGCAGGGCGTCCCCAACCCCAAGAGCGCTGCGAACACGTCAAAAACCACCAGCTCGTCCAGCGTCCCATGCACGCGGGCATAGGTCAAGCCGTGGCGCTCTAGCAGCTCGCAACGAGCAGCATTCGGAGCCCATGACGGCCAGTCAGGATGACTCTCGCGGCTGACCAGCGGGTCGTAAGGGCTGTATAGCTTTTCGTGTCCCAGCACGAGGTCATAGCCGTGTTCGCCCGCGTACTGCAGGGCCGGAACGGAGGGCACGAAACAGACCAGCACGCGTTCCACCTCTGTTTCGGCAGAGCCGTAGCGGACGCCTTCGTCCGCATTCAGGGGGTGTCCACTGCGAGCGGTAACGTACGACAGGATATCGGCAACGGTGGTCATGACGTCGTCACCCCAACTTGGCAAACTCACCAGCGAGCAGGTACTGCTTGAACTCGATATAGTACATAAAGTTCTCAAAGGAGACGTCTGGCGGCACCGTGTGATCGATGGTGGGAATATAGCCCCCCTCCTCGATCAGCGGCGCCAGCTCTAGCAGGTGCGCCTTGATCGCCTCGGGTCCGTGGGGCAACACCCGCTTATCCACGCCACCCCACAGGCGCAGCTCTTTGCCGAACTGCTGCCTCAAGGTAACGGGGCTGATTTCCGAGGCTCGCTCGAGGGGCCAGAGAATGTCGACACCGGCCTCCATGAACTGCGACACCAGCACGGTGGGGTTGCCGTCCGTATCCAGCGCGATATAGCGCACACCGTGATCCTTGAGGGTGGAGACGAGCCGCTTGAGCCTTGGCAGGATGAACTTGCGATAGGTGGCGGGGCTTAGCAACGGGCCGCTCTTCATAGAGAGGTCCTCGTTCAAGACAAAGTACTCGACATCGATCTTTTCCAGGACCGGCAAGCTGGTTTCGATGATGAAATCGACGAACCATTCCATCATATCGTGCATCATCTCGGGATAGTCATACCATGCCAGCGACAGCGCCTCGGTGCCCATGAACTCGCGGGCCCGCCAGTAAAAGCCATTGGCGGCGCAGTTCTCGCCCAGGACCAGGGGATAGTCGCGCTCTTTCCAACCGGCGATGCGCTCATCCAGGTCGGCCGGATACCGAGCGTCAAGCGCCGGGATCAGACGTTCTCGCTTGAGCTTGGCCCAATCATCGGGCGTCTCAACGGGAAAAGAGATGTATTGGTCCATGCACATACGCCCGCCCGCGTCGGTGCCCTCTTTGAGCGCCCGGTGTACGATGCCCTTGTTGCTGCGGTAGACTTCGTACCGCTCGGTCTCCTCGATCACCTCGTGCTGGAAGGGAGGCACCAGGTCATAGTTGACGGGAATATAATCACGCTTGTCGAGGCCGATGGCATCCTCCTCGTGGAACCAGCGCCACTGGAACGTCGCCGCGGCCTCGGGGGCCTCGCTCATCCAGAGGGTGCGAGCTTGTGGCCAGACGCCTAGCTCGTGGTTGGGGCGCCGGTCGGAAGGCTGATACTCCATGCAGGCGATGAAACGCTCAAGATCGGATACCATGGGGCAGATCCTCCTATGTGTTTTGATGCGCCTACTATAGCGTGAATTCCAGAGACCGTCTAGAGACGTCGAGGCACTGGTTAGCCCTCGATCATTTTGTGTTGACGTGCCTTCTGCGGCTGGTATAATGGCCCCTGTTGTGCCGGGGCCTGGCGATACGCAGCCGGGCCAGCGTACTCGGACTTTGGCGGGTGGCTCTGGACGGGCGCGGATTGCCTGTGCCCAGAAGGCCAGCCACCTGTCCATCAAGCGGAAAAGGCGCCCGACTCTATGGCATCTCGCCACACCGTTCTGGTTCTTGGCGGCGGCATCTCTGGCGTTACGGCGGCCATCTCATTGGCCCAACGAGGCGTCGCGGTGCATCTGCTCGAACGAACCCCCAGGCTGGGGGGGAACGCCCTGCGGGTCTGCTGCAAGGCAATCGAGGGCGAGTGCCAGCTCTGCGGCGGCTGCTTGCTGGGTGACGCCCTGCAAGAGGTCGCCGAGGTCGAGAATATCACGGTCGAGACCAATGCCACCGTCACGCGTTGCGAGCGCGGGGACGGTGGTTTTGTGTATCAGACCAGTGGAAGCGTGCAGGACCGACGCGTCGACGCCGTAGTAGTGGCAACAGGTTTCCAGGACGTGGACGCGCGCACCAAGGGGCCGTACGGTTGGGGTCACTATGAGATGGTGGTGACCGGACGCGAAATGGAAGAGGCCCTGCTGACTCAAGGGCGTGATGCCTGGGATGAGCGCCTGGACCGCGGGGTGGCCTTTATCCAGTGCGTGGGTTCGCGCGACGAACACGCGGGCCGAGGTTACTGCTCGCAGGTGTGCTGCCGATACGCCATGCGGCTGGCGCGTTACCTGCAGTGGCGCCAACCCGATGTGTCGATCACGGTCTTCAAGATGGATATGCAGCACGGCGGCCGCGACACCTGGCCAGCGTGGGAGGGTGTTCGTGACGGCATTCGCTTTGTCTCGGGCCTGCCGGCAGTGATCCGCCGAGCGGCCGATGACCCGACCTTGGCAGAGTTCCTCATTGACGACACCACCGGCTGCGAGACGCGGCGGGAGACCTTTGGCCTGGTGGTTCTAGCCAACGGGATCGCGCCGCAGACCGATGCTGGCGCAGTGGCTGACCTTTTTGGGATGACGCGGGACTCGTATGGTTTTATAGCGACCGCCGACGACGAGGTGAGCACACTGGAGCCGGGGGTCTTTGTGGCTGGCTGTTGCCAGGCGCCACGATCCATCGCCGCTTCTGCTTTTCACGCCGAGCAGGCGGTGGAGGCGTGTCTTGGCTATCTACAAGGGGCCCATGGGTGAGTGATTTAGATCGCATCGAGCCGAGAGTGATGGTGATCGGGGCCGGCGCCGACGCCCAGCGCGCGGTGGCGCTGATCGAGGCCGCGGGTCACGAGGTGGTGTCTGTGCCCCATACGGGCGCCAACGGCGACGAGAGGCCATCGGGCGCCTACGTTCTTGGGGCGGAAGGCCAGATCGGTGGGTTCTCGATTCGGTTGGCCGGCAGCTCTGATCCTCACGTGAGCGTGGGTGCCATCGTGGTGGCGTTGGGGAACCGGCGGGTGCGTCCGAGCTTGTCCCTACCCAAAGGCAGCCAACTGCCGGTGATGACGCCGGCGGCCTGGGCCGACAAGGTGCGTCGCGATCTGCGAGAAGCGTACCGCGTGGCGTGGGCTCGGAAGCGCGTGGTCGTCCTCCTTGACCATCCGGCTGACACCCCTAGGGAGACGGCCACCGAGGCGTTGCGGGCCGTCAAAAATGTGGTTGGCTGGGCCCACCCCGAGATCTATGTCTATTACCGCGACCTCCAGGTCGATACACACCAACTGGAGCGCTTGACCCGTGAGACCCGCGAGGCCGGCGTGGTCTACTGTCGCTATGACCAAATCGAGCTCGATGTGAGCGAGAACGGGGTGACGGTAGCCGTTGAGGAGGGCCAGCGCTGGGGCGATCTGTTGGTGGTGCCGGAGATCATCGAGCCGCCAGCGAGCGCCACGGACCTGGCGACGCGTTTGGGCATTCGCGTGGGCGAGGATGGGTTCCTCCAAGACGTGAACATGCGCCATGTGGGCGCCGGGCAGACCGTGCGGCGAGGTATCTATGTGGCTGGGCGTTGCCACCTGGATGCCGACGCCGAGACCCAAGCTGCTGATGTCGAACGCGTGGTCGGGCGCGTTGTCGCGCTGCTGGATGGCGGCACGGTGCCGCTGCCCGAGCAGTATGCTGAGGTGACCTCGGAAGAGTGTATCCGGTGTCTGACCTGCATCCGCACCTGCCCGCATCAGGCGGTGGAGCTGCGCAGCACTGAGACGGTAACGGCTGCGTATGTGGTGCCAGCGGCTTGCTGGGGATGTGG
The DNA here is from genome assembly GCA_036803245.1 of Chloroflexota bacterium. Classification (GTDB taxonomy): domain Bacteria; phylum Chloroflexota; class Anaerolineae; order UBA1429; family UBA1429; genus DAIRUQ01. The sequence continues at coordinate 19,393 of DAIRUQ010000023.1, forward strand.
CATGTGTGTGGCCAACTGCCCGGTGCGAGCCATTGCGCTGGTGCCTGCTGTTGAGCTTGCCCCACAGGAGGCCGTGTGACCGAGACACGCGACACGTCCCCGATGATGGTGATCGGATGCGAACGCTCCGCCGGGGCGGCCCTGGCGCGGCTGGCCGATGAGGGCCGGGAACTGCCGCCCCATGTGCAGTGGCAGAGCGTCCCCTGCGGTGGTAGCATCGACGAGCTGATGATTCTCGAGGCCTTTGAGAACGGGGCCGAGCGGGTGATGGTGGTGTCGTGCGCCGCCGGTGCCTGCAACTCGTTGGTTGGTGATGAACGCGCGCGTCGGCGTACTGCCGCAGCGCGAGAGTTGCTCGAGTCGGTGGGCGTCAGTAGCTGGCGCCTGCGCTACGAGACCATGGCGCCGAACATGGGTAGTGACCTGTTGCGGTGGGTGGACGAGTTCGTCGCCCCGGAAGAGAGCATAGAGCAATCATGATCGTAGCCGAGAGGAAACCGATCGCCGAGATTCTGGCCAACCTGAGGCAGGTTTCCAGCGTGGCGGTTGTGGGCTGTGATACGTGCGTGGCCGTGTGCATGGCTGGAGGCACCAAAGAGGTCGCTGTCCTGGGTGCGGCCCTGCGCTTGGCCGCCCGCCAAGAGGGGCGCGAGCAGCTAGTTACCGAGGCGTGCGTTGAGCGGCAGTGCGAGGTCGAGTTCAACGAACCGTTGGCCGAGCTGGTGGCGAACCACGACGTGATCCTCTCCATGGCCTGCGGGGTGGGGGTACAGACCCTGGCGGAGCAGTACCCCTCCGCGGTCGTGTACCCGGCACTCAACACCAAGTTCATGGGGCGTCCAGAGGAGCTGGGGACGTGGTCAGAGCGTTGCCTCGGCTGCGGCAACTGCGTCCTGGACAAGTTCGGAGGCGTGTGCCCCATCACGCGTTGCTCCAAGAACTTGCTGAATGGGCCCTGTGGCGGCTCTCAGGACGGAAAGTGCGAGGTCGATCCTAGCATTCCCTGCGCCTGGCAACTGATCTATGATCGGATGATGGCTATCGGCCAGGTGGAACGCCTCATGCGGGTAGAGCCCGCCAAGGATTGGACGACATCGCGAGATGGAGGGCCGCGCAAGGTGGTGCGAGAGGATATCGTCCCATGAAGTCTGGCTCCAAGCTTGAGCGATTGCTGGAGCAGGGCAGCTTTGTGGTGACGGCCGAGCTGGGCCCGCCCAAGGGACCGGATGTCTCGGTCGTTGACCGCAAGATCGAACTGCTGCGCAATGTGTGCGATGCTGTCAATGTGACCGACAACCAGACCGCCATCGTGCGGCTGTGCAGCGCTGCGGCTTGCGCACGGCTCGTGGCGGCGGGCATCGAGCCGGTCATGCAGATGACGGCGCGCGACCGTAACCGGCTGGCTATTCAGGCCGATGTGTTCGGCGCGGTCAGCCAGGGTGTGCGGAACCTGCTCTGTCTCACGGGCGACCACCAGACCTTTGGCAACCATCCCCAAGCGCGCAACGTGTATGACCTTGACTCGGTCCAGATGATCGCCATGCTCAAGGGCATGCGCGATGAGGGGCATCTGCTGGGCGGCGAGGAAATCGAGGGAGAGGTGCCGCTCTTAATCGGCGGCGCGGCCAATCCCTTTGGCGATCCCTTTGAGATGCGCGTGATCCGCCTGGCGAAAAAGGTGGCGGCCGGCGTAGATTTCATCCAGACCCAGTGCATCTATGACATGCCGCGCTTTCGCGAATGGATGCATCGCGTCGTCGACCTCGGCCTACACGAGAGGGCGCACATCCTCGCCGGGGTCATGCCGCTCAAGTCGGCGGGCATGGCGCGCTATGTGGATTCCAGCGTGGCGGGTATCCGCATCCCAGATCCCATCATCAAGCGCATGGCTGGCGCCGGGCGGGGCAAGGCCGCCCGCGCAGAAGGCATCCGCATGTGTGCGGAGACGATTCAGGAGCTGCGCGAGATCGAGGGTGTGCGTGGCGTCCATATCATGGCCGTGGAATGGGAAGAGGCCATTGAGCCCATCGCCGCACAGGCGGGGCTACTACCGCGCCCGATCGCTGCTACGGCGTGACGCGTGACCGGTGAGTGAGGGGGAGACTGATGGCTGATTGGAACCGGACCTATGATGCAAACTTCAAGTATGACGTAGCCGCGCGCCCAGGCGGCGACCAGATCAAGGTCTGCTTTTCCTGTGGCACCTGCACGGCTGGCTGTCCGGTTACCGATGTCGATGAACGTTTCAGCCCGCGCCGCATCATTCGACAGGTGCTGCTGGGGCAGCGGGCGGCGGTGCTCTCTAGCGAGCTGCTCTGGTATTGCGAGCGCTGCTATGCCTGCACGGCCTTTTGTCCCCAGAACGTCAAGTTTGGCGACATCATGGGGGCGTTGCGCGAGATGGCCGTCGACGAGGGCTATTGGCCACCCGAGTTCATCCAGCGCATCCGTGGGGTCGATCGCTTGGCACACAGCATTCGCCTCGATCTCGTACGAGCGGCGTTGGGAAGCGACGCCGATGCCGGTTCGGCCTCTATCGAGACTGCCGCACCGATCATCGAGGAAAAGATCAAGGGCACGTCCGTCTAGCAGATAGCACGTATTCAGAGGAAAGCCATGGAGTCTCGGTTCGATCGGCAACCTGTAGGCGCCGTCTTGGTAGTGGGCGCGGGCATCGCTGGCATCCAGGCCTCTCTGGACCTGGCTGACTCGGGGTACAAGGTCTTTCTGGTAGAGAGCTCGCCCGCCATCGGCGGGACCATGGCTCAGCTGGATAAGACGTTCCCCACCAATGACTGCTCCATGTGTATCCTTTCGCCCAAGGTCGTCGAGTGTGCCCGGCACCTGAATGTCGAGCTGATGACCTGGTCAGAGCTCGAGTCCGTCCAGGGCGAGGCCGGCGACTTTTCGGTGCGTATTCGACACAAGCCTCGCTTTGTGGATCCGGATCGCTGCACCGGCTGCATGGAATGCACCAGCGTGTGCCCCATCCAGGTGCCTAACGCCTACGACGAGGGCCTGGCCATGCGCAAGGCGATCTATCGCCCCTATCCGCAGGCAGTCCCCAACGTGACGGTTATCGACAAGCGTGGGACGTCGCCCTGCAAGGCGGCCTGCCCGGCTGGGACCAGCGCGCAGGGCTATATCGCGCTGATCGCCGAGGGGCGCTACGCCGAGGCGTTGGCCCTCTCGCGCAAAGCCAACCCGTTTACGGCCATCTGTGGGCGCGTGTGCTACCACCCCTGTGAGACGGCCTGCAACCGCCAGCTTTTGGGCGAGGAGCCGGTCTCGATCGCAGCGCTCAAGCGCTTTATGGCCGACTGGGCCCGCGAGCACGGTGACACCAAGGTCAAGCCGGTACCTGTGACCCGCGAGGAGCGCGTGGCGGTGGTGGGTGGCGGTCCGTGCGGCCTCACCGCAGCGCACGACTTGGCCCTCTTGGGCTATGCCGTGACGGTGTACGAGTCGCAGCCCAAGGCCGGCGGCATGCTGCGCTATGGCATCCCCGACTATCGCCTGCCCCAGGACGTGCTGGACGAAGAGATCGCCCGCATTGCTGCCTTGGGCGTCGAGATTCGTACCAATGCGCCGGTTCACGACCTGGACGCTCTGCAGGCCGAGTATAACGCCGTCTTTGTCGCGGTGGGCGCCCATCGTGCGCCTGGCCTGCGCATCGAAGGCGAGGATCTTGGTGGCGTGCAGTCGGCCATTGGCTTTCTCCATGCCGTCAACGCCGGCGAGCGGCCCAACGTGGGTCAGCGAGTGGTCGTGGTGGGGGGCGGCAACACCGCCATGGATGCCGCTCGCTGCGCCCGACGCCTGGGCGCCGAGGTGACCATCGCCTATCGCCGTTCGCGCGCCGAGATGCCCGCCTACGCCTTTGAGATTGAGGAGGCCGAAGCAGAGGGCATCGAGCTGAACCTGCTCACCAATCCGGTGCGCATTCTGGGCAAAGACGGCAAGGTCGCGGGCCTGGAGCTGGTACGCATGGAGCTGGGCGAGCCCGACGCCAGCGGACGGCGGCGTCCACTGGAGGTGGAGGGCTCCAACTATACCGTGCAGGCCGATACGGTCGTCCTAGCCATCGGCCAGCAACCAGATGTCGACTTTCTCCCCGAGGACGTTCAGGTGAGTCGGTGGGGCACCATCGTCTATGACGAGGAGAGCTTGGTTACCACGCGCGAGGGCGTGTTCGCTGGTGGCGATGCCGCCACTGGACCACGCAGCGCCATCGAAGCGGTGGGGATGGCCCACCGCGCCGCAGAGGCGATTCACGGCTATCTCTCGGGCGAAGAGATCGAGCTCTTGGAGCGGATCGAGCCCGAGGACGTGGTGTTGCTCGATCACGCCGAGGTAGCGGACAAGCTGGCCAAGGGCACGGCGGTGCGGCGGCCGCGGGCGCATATGCCCGAGCTTGCCGCCGAGGAGCGCGTGCGCAGCTTTGCCGAGGTGGCCGCGTCCTTTACCGAGGCTGAGGCCCGCGCTGAGGCCGAGCGCTGCTTGGCCTGCGGCGTCTGCTCCGAGTGCTACCGCTGCGTCGAGGCCTGCAAGCCCGATGCTATCCGCCACAGCTTCAAGGACACGTACAGCGACCTGAATGTCGGGGCCATCGTGCTGGCGACGGGGTTCGACGAGTTCGATCCATCGGTCAAGCACGAGCTGGGCTATGGTCGCCACAAGGACGTCATCACGAGCATCGAGTTCGAGCGGATTCTATCTGCCTCGGGACCGTATGCGGGGCATGTGCAACGGCCTTCCGATGGCAAGGCCCCCAAGCGGATCGCCTTCCTGCAGTGTGTCGGCTCGCGGGATGAACAGTGCGGCAACGGCTATTGCTCCTCGGTCTGCTGCATGTATGCCATCAAGGAAGCGGTCATTGCCAAAGAGCATAGCGCTGACGTCGAGCCCACCATCTTTTTCATGGATATGCGTGCCTTTGGCAAGGATTTCGACAAGTACTATGAGCGGGCACGCGACGAGTATGGCGTACGCTTTGTGAGGTCGCGGGTGGGGCGTATCGACGAGGGGGAGGACGGGACGCTCGACCTGCTGTATGTGACCGAGGACGAGCACCATGTCCACGAGGCGTTTGATCTGGTGGTTCTCTCGGTGGGGCTGGAACCGTCCAAGGGCACCAGCGAGCTGATCCAGAAACTGGGCCTGCGATACACCGACGAGGGCTTTTGCCAGGTCGACGAGTTCCGTCCCTTGGCCAGCTCGCGGGAGGGCGTGTACGTCTGTGGCGCGGCCAGCGGCCCCAAGGACATTCCCGAGACGGTAGTGCAGGCCAGCGGGGCGGCCGCCGAGGCCGGTATGCTGCTGGCTCCGGCACGCAACTCGCTGACGGTTCGCAAGACGTACCCACCCGAGCGCGACATTACTGGCGATCCGCCGCGCGTGGGCGTGTTTGTCTGTCACTGTGGCATCAACATCGCCGGCACCGTGGACGTGGAGGAGGTTGAGGCCTATGCCGCCTCGCTGCCTTACGTCGTCTACGCCGGGCGCAACCTGTTCACCTGCTCCCAAGATACGCAGGAGTCGATGAAGGACGTCATCGACGAGCACCAGATCAACCGCGTGGTGGTCTCCTCGTGCTCCCCGCGCACGCATGAAATGCTCTTCCAAGAGACCATCCGCGAGGTGGGCCTGAACCCGTACCTGTTCGAGCTGGCGAATATCCGCGACCAGTGCTCTTGGGTGCATATGCACGAGCCGGAGCGGGCCACCGATAAGGCCAAGGATCTGGTGCGCATGGCCGTCAGCCGGGCCGTGCACCACAAGCCGCTCTACGGGCAGCCACTACCGGTCACTCACTCGGCGCTGGTGGTTGGCGGAGGCGTCACCGGCATGTCGGCCGCCCTGCAGATGGCCGGGCAGGGCTATCCGGTCCACCTGGTGGAGCGTGAGGCCGAGCTGGGCGGGAACGCACGGCACATCCACGCCACCCTGAGCAGCAGCCGCGTCCAAGAGATGCTGGCCGCCATGGTGGCGCGGGTCCATGCCGACGAGCGCATCACCGTCCATACCCACGCCGAAATCGGCCAGGTGGATGGCTTTGTCGGGAACTTTCGGAGCGTGATCCTGCACCGCGGCAATGGCAGCGGTCCCAGCGAGGTGACGGTGGATCATGGCGCGTTGATCGTCGCCACCGGCGCCGAGGAGCGCAAGACCAGCCAGTACCTGTACGGCCAGGACCCCCGGGTGGTCACCCAGCGAGAGCTGGAGGAAGCGCTGGCAGGGGGCGACCTGCCGACCGAGGCGACGCGCACCGTGGCGATGATCCAGTGTGTGGAATCGCGCACACCCGAGCATCCGTACTGCAGCCGCGTCTGTTGCTCACAGGCGCTCAAGAACGCCATCGCCCTGAAACGGCGCGATCCCGCGTCCAACGTGATCGTCTTTTACCGGGATATCCGCAGCTATGGCTTGCGTGAGCGCTTCTACCGAGAGGCGCGGGAGCTGGGTGTCCTGTTTGTGCGCTATGATCTCGAAAACCCGCCGCTGGTGGAGCGACGAGATGGGCGGTTGGTGGTGGAGGCCTTTGATCCTGCGCTTCAGGAGCAGTTGACCATCGAGGCCGACACGTTAGTGCTTTCCGTGGGGATCGGGCCGCGGTCAGACGCCGAGCATCTGGCCGCCATGCTCAAGGTGCCGCTCAACGCCGAGCAGTTCTTCCTGGAAGCACACATGAAGTTGCGGCCGGTCGAGTTCGCTACCGAAGGCATCTTTTTGGCGGGCATGGCTCACGGGCCCAAGTTCATCGAAGAGTCCATCGCGCAGGCGGCGGCGGCAGTCTCCCGGGCGTGCACGGTGCTCTCGCGGGATGAGATCGTCTCCAGCGGCAGCGTGGCTCACGTGGATCAGCTTATGTGCGTGGCCTGTGGCGACTGCGTCAAGATCTGCCCCTACCAGGCCATCGAGCTGGTTACCAAAGAGGTCACGCGGCGCAACGTCAAAGAGTGTGCCCAAGTGAACCCAGCTCTGTGCAAGGGGTGTGGCGCCTGCGTGGCGGGTTGCCGTTCGGGCTGCATCACGCTGGACGGCTTTGATGACGTGCAAATCATGGCACAAATCTCGGCGCTGGTGGCGCCGTTCTAGAGTATCGGTTCTGAGAGGACGGGCATGAGCATAGCAGGCGAATCGACCAACTGGGAGCCCAAGATTCTGGCCTTTTTGTGTAACTGGTGCTCCTATGCCGGGGCCGACCTAGCCGGAACCTCGCGCATCCAGTACCCGCCCAATGTGCGGGTGATCCGCGTACCTTGTTCAGGTCGGGTGAACCCGCTGCATATCGTCTCAGCCTTGAGGCAGGGAGCCGATGGCGTCTTGGTCTCGGGCTGCCATCCGGGCGACTGCCACTATCTTTCGGGGAATCTGTACGCGCGGCGTCGCTTTGCCCTGCTCCAACGGTACCTCACCTATCTGGGCATCGAGCCTGGCAGGGTGCAATTCTCGTGGGTATCGGCGTCGGAGGGTGGGCGGTTCGCCGAGGTGGTGACCGAGGTCACCGAGGCGGTCAGGGCGCTGGGCCCGGCCAAGCGGCTGAACGTGCGCGCCGAGTCGATAGTTGCGCCGATGGAGTTGTCATAACTATGCTTCCTGACGAGATTCGCGCGACCATCGGCGAGTGGCTGGCCACGGGCGAGGTGGACCTGTTCATCGGCTGGGAGCCCGGTACGGTGCCATTGACGGCGACGCCCGCCTTTGTGCGGCGCCCCGACGAGGTGGACCGCCTGATCTGGGACGCCACCTGCGAGCACAACCTCGCTCGCTTTGTGCGGCCTTATCGCGACAAGACCGTAGGCATCATGGTCAAGGGCTGCGATGCGCGCGCCCTGATAGGCCTGATGCAAGAGGGCCAGCTCAAGCGTGAGCGGCTGCGGATCGTGGGCATCGGCTGCGATGGGGTGATCGACCCGCGTCGCGTGTGCGAGCGCGCGGGTGTGGAGAGTGTGGAGGAGCTGGACGGGGCCCAGCTTGAGGGTGACGTAGTGGTGTTCGGCGATCTGCGCATCCCCGTCGCGGAGGTTCTGTTTGCGGGTTGCGAGACCTGCCACCAGCGTGATCCGCAGGTGTATGATCTGCGCATGGGGCCAGAGCACGACGAGACGTCGCTCGCCGATCGTTACGCCCACGTGGAGGCCATGGCGGCACTGAGCGAGGACGAGCGCTGGGAGCGGTTCACCAGCGAGATAGCGAAATGCAACCTGTGCTATGCCTGTCGCAACGCTTGCCCGTTCTGCTACTGCAACGTCTGCTTTGCTGAGCAGACCAATCCGCAGTGGCTTACACCCACCGCGCACGACCCGGACGTAGCGTTCTTTCAGATCATTCGCACGTTCCATCTGGCCGGACGCTGTGTTGCCTGTGGCGCCTGCACACGCGCTTGCCCCCAGGGGGTGGACTTGCGCCTGATGCTGGACAAGCTCTGCGCCGACGTGGCCGAGCTGTATGACTATGTGGCCGGTGAGGATCCAGAGGCCAAGCCGCCTCTCACCACCTATCGTCAGGATGACTACAATGACTTTGTCTTGTGAGGCCCCTGTGGTCGCCGGGATGATCTCGCGGCAGGCGCTGGAGGAGGCGCTGGGCGGGTGGATGCAGAGCTGGCGGGTCATTGCGCCGGTGCGGCAAGACGGCGAGGTGCGGTTCCAGCCGCTGGACGAGCCCGCCGCCGTGGCCTGGGACTATGCCAATGCCAAACACTCTGCCAAGGGCGTCTACCTGCCCCAGGTCGAGCGGCTCCTCACCTATGCCCGGACGCGTGATGACCTGAACCAGGTCAAGGCGACCGATCCGCCGGCCGGGCCGACGATGCTCTTTGGGTTGCGCCCGTGTGACGCGCGGGCCCGTTTGATGGTCGACCAAGTGATGGTCGATGGCGTGTGTCGCGATCGCTACTATGCGGCGCGACGCGACGGCACGGTGGTGGTGGGGCTGGCCTGCGAGCATCCTCGCAGCACCTGTTTTTGCGGGGCGTTCGATAGCGGCCCCTATGACGCTACCGGCTCGGATATTCTGCTGCGGTCTGCCGGCGACATGTATCTGGTGGACGTCGTGACCGAACGGGGCGCCGAGCTTGCCAAGGACCTTGCCCTCGAGCCGGTGGACGACGAGCATAGCCAGCGGGCCGAGCAGGCCCAAGCCAAGGCAGAGGGCGCGCTGCGCCCCATGGAGCGGCTGGTCGGCATCGAGGCGGCCCTCGAGGGGCTCTGGGATGATCCGCTGTGGCAAGAGATTTCGGCCAAGTGTCTGGCGTGCGGCACCTGCACCTATCTGTGCCCCACTTGCCACTGCTTTGCGGTGGAGGATCGCGCGCTGGGCGATGGGGGCGAACGGGTGCGAGCGTGGGACTCGTGCATGTACGCTGGTTTTACCGCCCACGCTTCGGGCCACAATCCTCGCCCTGACCAGGCCTCACGCTGGCGGCAGCGCGTGATGCACAAGTTCAGCTACCTGCCAGAGAACGTGGACGCCTACGGTTGCGTGGGCTGCGGTCGTTGCGTGGTAAGCTGCCCCGTGAACCTGGACATTCGACAGGTGCTGGCTCGCGTGTGGGCGGCCGCGCGCACACAGGCTGAGGAGAGTGCATTGTGACCGACGCCCATCCCCACATTTGTCACTGCGCTGAGAACGCCTATCTGCCGCGCAGCATGCAGATTCTGCGCGTCATCACTGAGACTGACGACCATGAGATCAAGAGCTTTGATCTGGTACCGGTCGATGATGGCGAGCCTTTTCGCTTTACTCCGGGGCAGTTCTGCGAGCTCTCTATCGTAGGCGAGGGAGAGGCGCCATTCGGGATCGCCTCTGCGCCAGTGGAGGAGAGCTTTGTGCGCTTTTCCATCAAACGCATCGGGCGGGTGACCACCCGGCTGCACAGCCTGACGCCGGGCACCGTGATCGGGATGCGGGGCCCCCTGGGAAACGGGTTCCCCATGGACGCCTTTGCCGGCAAGAACCTGGTCGTCATCGGCGGTGGGTTTGCGTTTACCACGCTGCGTAGCCTGCTGGTTCAGATTCTACAGGGCGGTGACCGCGACCAGTTTGGCCAGCTCCAGGTGGTCTATGGCGTGCGAGAGCCCGGTCTGTTCCTCTATCGCGAGGACCTGGCGGCCTGGCAAGCCCGCGACGACATTCAGGTGGTCCAGACCATCGACGTGCCCGTGGATGGCTGGCATGGGCAGGTGGGGTTTGTGCCGCAAGCGGTCCAAGAGCTGGCGCCCTCCGCCAGAAACACCGTGGCGGTGATTTGTGGCCCTCCCGTCATGATTCGATTCACCCTGCCAGTGTTGCTCGAGCTGGGCTTTGGTCGCGAGGCCATCTATACGTCGCTGGAGAACCGGATGCAGTGTGGCGTTGGCAAGTGCGGGCGCTGTAACGTGGGCTCCAAGTACGTGTGTGTGGATGGGCCCGTGTTCAGCATGGCAGAGCTGGACGAACTGCCGCCAGAGTACTAGGACGCTTTACTAGACTGAGGAGCGAGACGCATGTTCACCGAGCTACAGGTAAACGAATTTCTGGACGCGTTGGCCTCCAAAGAGCCGGTGCCTGGCGGAGGATCGGGCGCGGCCCTGGCGGGCGGTTTGGGCGCTGCTCTGGTTAGCATGGTCTGCAACCTGACCATTGGGAAAAAGAACTATGAGCAGGCCTGGGAGCCGCTGACCGAGCTGCGAGGGCGCTCGGAGGCGCTGCGGGCCCGCATGGTCGAGCTGCTGGAGGCTGATACGCAGGCGTACGCCAAGGTGATGGAGGCGTACCGCCTGCCGCGCGACACCGCCGAGGCCAAAGCTGCTCGCAAAGAGGCCCAGCAGGCGGCGCTGCGGCATGCGGCCGATGTGCCGCTACGGATCGCCGAGGCTTGCAGCGAGGTGGTGGATTTGGCCTTGCCGGCTGCTGAGCTTGGCAACCGCTGGGCGGTCAGCGACGCGGGCGTGGGGGCGCTCTTGGCAGAGGCGGCCATGCACGCGGCCTTGCTGAATGTCGAGATTAACCTGGCCAGCATCGACGACCAGAGCTTTGTAGCAGCGCTGCGTGAGCGCATCGAGGTGATGACGCGTGAGTGTACGCAGACCAAGGATCGGGTGCAGGAGCTGGTGGCCCAGGCGATCAAGGGCTAGCGAAGAGCTCGTTACCAAGGAGTGATAGCTGATGGCTGCCGAGAAACTAGACGGACGGGCGATCGCCAAGACCATCGAGGCCGAGCTCAAGGCCGAGATCGCGGCGCTTCAGAACGAGGCGGACCTATCGCCCGCTCTGGCAGTCGTCCAGGTGGGAGACGATCCAGCATCGGCGTGGTACGTGGGGCAGATCCGCAAGAGCTGCAAGCGCGTCGGCGCGCTGTCCCAACTCCTCACCTTGCCCAAGGATGCGACGGCGGCGGATCTCACGCAGACGATTCAGGGTCTCAACCAGGACGCGAACGTTCATGGCATCATTGTGCAGATGCCCCTGCCGCGTCACCTCAGCCAAGAGATCGTTACCGACGCGCTGGATCCGCGCAAGGACGTGGACGGTATCCACCCCGTGAACGCGGGAAGGCTCTACCAGGATAGCGGCGACTATTTCGCGCCGGCCACGCCGGCTGGCGGGATGGAACTGCTGCGACGCTATGGCATAGAACTGCGCGGCAAGCGAGCGGTGATGGTGGGGCGCAGCAACATTGTGGGGCGCCCCATGGCCATGCTGATGCTGCATCAGCACGCCAGCGTGGCGATTTGCCACTCTCGCACGCCCGACCTGGGCGAAGAGACCCGTCGCGCCGATGTGCTGGTGGCGGCGGTGGGGCGGCCCGGGATCATCACCGGCGATATGATCCGTCCGGGGGCCGTGGTAATCGACTTTGGCGCCAACGTGGTCGAGGATATGCTAGTCGGCGACGTAGACACTGACGCCGCCATGGAGGTGGCTTCGTACGTTACGCCAGTGCCGGGCGGCACTGGCCCCATGACCAACGCCATGCTGATGGGGAATCTGGTGTCGGCGGCCAAGCGGCAGCGGGGTCTCTAGACCCCCGGCGGGCCTGTGGGCGCGCACCGTCCTGAGGGCAGGGTGACGACGATTAGTGGAGCAGAGGAGGGACTCGTGAAGACAGATTTGCAGATTGCCCAGGAAGCGGAACTCGTTCCGATCCTCGATATCGCCCAGGGCGTTGGCCTGACCAAGGACGATCTCGAGCCGTATGGCTGGTACAAGGCCAAGGTGCACCTGGATGTGGCGCAGCGGCTGAAGAGCAAGCCGAATGCCAAGTATATCGATGTGACCGCCATCACGCCGACGCCTCTGGGCGAGGGCAAGACCACCACCACCGTGGGGTTGAGCCAGGCGCTGGGCAGCCAGATGGGGAAGAAGGTGTTCACCTGTATCCGCCAGCCGTCCATGGGCCCCACCTTTGGCATCAAGGGTGGCGCTGCGGGTGGCGGCTACTCGCAGATCATTCCGATGGAGGATTTCAACCTCCATTTCACCGGCGATATTCACGCTGTTGGCGTGG
>DAIRUQ010000024.1:0-19348 GCA_036803245.1 Chloroflexota bacterium
ATCGACGGGGGCCATCTGCGCCAACGGCCACTCGGGTGCGACCTGCTGAATGGCATGGTCGAGGGGGGCGAGATTGTCGAGGGTACCATAGTAGAGCGATCGGCAAAAGGTGCGCTGCTCGTCGGCGACAGGGTTCTCCGCCATGCGATGCTCGAGACTTGCCACCTTGTCGTGGCCAGCTTCGTCCACCTCAAAGAGGGCCTGAAAGGCCACAATGCGAGCCTTGCGCCTCGGCTTCAAGCTCTGCCTCCGCTGGAAAGCTACTCTTCGGCGGGCAGGTCGATCTCGACGAAATGGACATTCACCGCCAAAACGGGCATGCCCACCATATCGGTGATGGCACGAGCCACACGGGCCTGCACTTGGCGCCCAGCCCGATACAGGTTGACGTCGGGAGCACCGACCAGTGAAAGGTCTACCGTCACGGCGCCGTCGATCACATCGACGCTGACGCCTTCACCGCCCGCCAAGCCCTTGAACAGGCGATCCACATCCTCGCCGAGGTCGCGGCGCATTCGCACCACGCCTTCCACCTCGAGGGCGGCGAGCCGAGCGATGGTCGCCAGAACCTGCGGCGCAATGCGCACCGTGCCGAGCCTGTCGTCGCCGTTCTCGGTCTTGTCGCTAGTCTCGGGAAGCGCGTAGGCCCCGTCCATATGCACCTTCTTGAGTGAACAAAGGGGCTGGCAAGACCAGGAACGGTCGTCAGCCCCCGCTACTCACACGCGTGGCTAGCTCTCGGCTTCGATCTCGAGCACCTCACGGCCGCGATAGGTTCCGCAGCTCGGGCAAGCGTGGTGAGGCAACTTGGGCTGGCGGCACGAAGGGCAGAGCGTCAGACTCTGCGCGCGCAGAGCCATGTGACTACGGCGCTTGCGAGCCCGTGCTTTGGACGTACGTCGCTTGGGTAGCGGTGTCATGGTTGGATCCTTTCTGGCGCAAGACCGTTCACTCGGTCTCTTCTTTATCGAGCAAAGCGAGCAGCGGAGCCATCCTTGGATCGACGTGGCTGCGATCGCATCCACAGTCGCCCTGGTTCAGATTCTGCCCGCAGACGGGACACAAACCCAGGCAGTCGTCGGCACAAAGGGTGCCGCGAACGGCCTCCATCACGGCATACTGCCGCAGCACCTCGGTGAGATCCAGAAGATGCTGGTCGTTGATGACCAGCTCTTCGGCCGCCTCGCTGGTATCGAGGGATCGCCCCGTCTCCACATCGATGGAGGGGACGAACTCCTCCTCGAACTCGACCTCGACCGACTGGCTGGCCAGCTCCAAGCAGCGGCGGCACGCTCTCACCAGGGCCATTCGAGCGGTGCCCATTGCTAGAACGCCTGAATCAGTCCTGACTAGAACCACCTCGCCGCCGACGGCGATCAGACTCGGGTTGTTCTCGTCAATGCTCGTCAACGCCCCGTCAATAGGATATTGCCGAGTCGTCCCAGGAACTTCACGCAAGAGTTGGGCAACATTGTAAATCATGGGTTATCACCCACCTTCGATGCACGATTATAGGCGCGGCACCAGGCAGTGTCAAAACGAGACCCGCCCCAGCCGCGAGGATCAAGGTCAGGAGGATTCGACCTCTTGGACCATCTCTTTGCGCTCGGAGGGAGGCGCCAGCTCGTCGAGACCGTTCTGCACAATGGCGTGCACCGAATCGAGCCGCTGCGCCAGGTCGCGAAGCGTATCGATAGCATACTGTCTCGCCGCGTCCTCAAAGGCCAACGCCCTATCGCGAGCCTCCTCACGGATGATCTCGGCCTCTTGCTCAGCGGCCTGGCGAACCCGCTCCTCCTCGATCTTTACCTTGGCCTCCTGGAGCATACGGGTCGCCTCGTCTTGGGCTCGTGCCAAGACCGCATCGCGCTCTCTCAGCAGCGCCTCGGCCTCCTGGACCTGATCGGGGATAGAGAGCCGCATCTGGTCGATCAGGTTGGCGAGAGCTTGCTCGTCGATGGCCACCTTGTGGCTAAACGGCGTGCGCTTGGCGTCGCGTACCAATCCTTCTAGGCGATCCACAAGACTGAGGATATCGATGGCGATCACCCCCTCCCTTGGCTACGCACCGCATCGAGCCGCTCCAGCACGGCGTGCTCGACGGGCCTGGTGACAAACTGAGCGATCGAGCCGCCCGCGCCAGCCACCTCTTTGACCAACGATGAGCTGACAAAAGCATACTCGCCGCTGGTCATGAGGCAGACCGAATCCACCTGTGGCGCCAAGCGGCGGTTGGTGAGGGCCATCTGGTACTCCATCTCAAAGTCCGAGATGACACGTAGCCCACGGACGATGACGCTCGCCTCGCGATCAAGCACGAAACGCACCGTGAGCGTGTCATAGCTCTCAACGGTGACATTGGACAACCCCTGCAAGGCCTGGCGAGCCATCTCGACCCGTTCATCTACGGTGAACAGGGTGCGTTTGGCGGGGCTGGTATACACGGCCACGATGAGCTCGTCAAAGATGTCCGACGCGCGACGGACGATGTCGATGTGGCCGAGGTGCATCGGGTCAAAAGTTCCAGGATAGACTGCCTTGGTCATGTTCCGCCTACTGCTCGCGACGCGTGTGTCGCCAAAAGTGTCGAATGCTCGCGGCTAGAAGCTGGTGCTCCTCGGCAGAGAGGCTAGGATCGGTCTCGAACAAGGCGGTGGCCTCGTCACGAGCCATCTGCAAGGTTTCGTGATCGCCCAAAGAGGCGACCTTCAGATCGGGCAGACCATGCTGCCGCACCCCGAGAAAGTAGCCTGGTCCCCGCATCTCCAGGTCCTTTTCGGCCAACACGAACCCGTCATGGGTCCCTTCCACCAGCCTCAGGCGCTCACGGCCTGTCTCGGTGGGATCGTTGCTCATCAGAATGCAATAGGACTTGGCCGCGCCACGCCCCACCCGCCCCCGCAACTGGTGAAGCTGGGCGAGACCAAAGCGATCCGCGTCCTCGATCAGCATCACGGTGGCGTTGGGCACATCCACGCCCACCTCGATGACGGGGGTTGTGACCAATATGTCATAGGCGCCATCGCGAAAGGCGGTCATGATCTGCTCTTTGTCCTGCGCAGACATCCGCCCATGCAGCAGGCCGACGCGCCACCTGGAAAAGATCTCTTCCTGCAGGCGGCGATGCTCCTCGATGGCCGCGGTCACGTCCATGTCGTCGTCACCCTCGATCAGGGGACATACGACGAACACCTGGTGCCCAGCCTGGATCTGTCCATCGATAAAGACATAGATGCGCTCTCGCGCCAGGTTATCGCGCACCGCGGTGATGACCTTTTGCCGATTGGGGGGCACCTCGTCCAGCACCGACACGTCCAGATCACCATAGATGGTCAGCGCCAAGGAGCGCGGAATCGGGGTGGCGCTCATGGCCAGCATGTGGGGCTCAAAGTAGGTGCCCTTGGCCTTTAGCGCGTCCCGTTGGGCCACGCCAAATCGGTGTTGCTCATCCACCACTACCAGGCCCAGCCTGGCAAACGAGACCTGAGCCTGGATCAAAGCGTGAGTGCCCACCACAACCTGCGCAGCCCCCGAGGCCACGTCCTGGCGGATCACATCCTTGGCTTCATCGGGCAGGCCGCCAATGAGCAGCTCGCAGCGGATATCGGCCCAAGGCGCCAGCATGGCCGAAAGCGTATCGTGGAGCTGCTCCGCCAGAATCGAGGTCGGCGCCATGACGGCCACCTGAAGGCCGTTGCGGACGGCCACCAGAGCGGCGGCCGCTGCAACCACCGTCTTGCCCGAGCCCACGTCGCCCTGCAAGAGCCTCGCCATGGGACGCTCTAGTGCCAGATCGGCCACGATCTCGTCAATGGCTCGCTGCTGGGCCGTGGTCAGGTCAAAGCCCAGCCGCTCCTGGAAGCTATCCAGCAAGCCTTCGGGCAGCTCGAGCGCACGTCCCGTCTTTTGCAGGCGTTCGCGGCGGCGCAGCAGCAGGCCGAGCTGCAACAGCAGGAACTCGTCAAAGCACAGGCGTTGCTTGGCCCGATACAGCGACCGCTCATCTTTGGGAAAGTGGATCTGATCCAGGGCCTGGCCCAGCCCCACGAGGCCGCGCCGTTCGAGCAAGTTGGCGGGCATAGGATCGGTGATCCGCGGGATCCATCGATCCAAGGTCTGGCGCATCAAACGGCGCAGCCAGCGCATCCGCAGGCCATCGGTAAGCGGGTAGCGTGGCACCAGACGCCCCGTATGCAGCAACTGCCGCTGCAGCGGCTCCCATTCGGGGGAGGTGAACACAGGACGCCCCAGGTAGGAATCCACCGTGCCGCTGACGACGATCTCGCGCCCAGGGCGGATCTGCCGCGCCAGATGGGGCTGGTTGAACCAGGTAACGTCGATGCTGCCTGTGCCGTCGCTCAACGTCACGCGGAAAAGCGGGCGGCCTGAGCGCGTGCGTGCGGCCTTGGCGCGCGACACGATGCCGCAGATAGTGACCTCTTCGTCAACCTCGAGCTTGCCAATGGTCGTCAGCCGCGAATAGTCATCATATCGGCGGGGAAAATGGTAGAGCAAGTCGCGAATGGTGTGTACGCCCACCCGCTCTAGCCGCTTGGCGTTTACCTCACCCACGCCCTTGAGCTCGGTAACGGGCGCACCAAGGCCGATGGATGGCTTCCGTCGTGAGGGAGCCGCTTCGGCGGTCGGTGGCTCGGAAAACTCGCTGCTGGCCTCGGCGGTTGGCTCTGCAACGCTCGGCATGGGTGGCGGCTCGGTCTCGTCCAAGAGCTGGCGCGCCTTCTGAAGGGCCGCTTCTCGCGTCGCCCCATCCATGTTGCCATAGCCCGAGAGACACCTGAGCACCCCGTCAACCGCTGGATCTTGGACGGCACGCGCCTCGCGCTGCCACGTCTCCAGGAAGAGATCCAGCCCGCCCATGACCGCCTGGTTTCGATAGCCTTGTTCGGTCTCAAGATGCAGCGTCCGTTCCAGCGTATCGCGTGGCGATGCCATAGGCCTCTCTTTGTCAAACATGCTAGGTGCTATTGGGTGATACGCGGACGCTAGAGCTCAGCGGCGACGAGGGCCATGCCCGCGGGACCAACGAGTCGACCGAACGAGGGGCCACAGATCTGCTCCTCAACGGCCTGTTTGGGGAGGATGCCCTTGAGAAGCTCACGCAGCGCGTCTGGTTGCCCTTCGACGCCCGTGTGCACCATCGTAAGGTGGCGCAAGCGGACGAACTCGCCAGCAAACTCGGCCAGGCGCTCCACGGCGGTGCCTTTGCGCTTGCGGCGCGGCAAGAGCGTGACGTTGCCGTCCTCTAGCAAGAGCAGCGGGCACTGCTGCGCATCCCACTTGCGGCCGACGCAGCCCTCGACCATCACGCCCGCCCGCTCCAGCCGCTCGGGGGAATCGACATAGAACGCGCAGTAGGTGTGGGGAATCAACCCCCGCAACAGCTTTTCAACGTCGGTGGCGGGGGCCCCCTCGTGGGCGGCCTTGGCGGCCGCGGTGACCAGCATGCCCAGAGCGACGGACGCAAACTGCGAGTCTATCACGCGCACATCATAGCGGCGCCCCAGATAACCCCGCGCATACCGCGCCGCCTGGACCGCGCCGTCCAGCGCGCCCGAGGTGTGGATCGACAGGATGGTATCGCTCTTGGGGGCCAGTTGGGCATAGGCGTCCATGAACTGCTGCCCCGTTGGCGGCAGGATCTTGGGCGCCGACGCTGCTGCAAAGACCCGACGGTAGAAGGATGGAGTGCGAAGCTCAGGGCCATCCACCCAGATGCGATCACCCACCTGGACCCGAGACGGCACGACTGTGATCTCGAGCTCTTGGGCGATGGCAGGCATCAAGTCCGCCGCGCTATCGGTTACGATCCTCACTCTGGACATCAATCTGCGTCCCCTTGGCTCCTTGGCCTCGAACCTCGTTCGCTCATTCAGCAGAGATGATGTACCAGTAGTGAGCTTGGCCACCGTCCAGCAGCTCGATCTCGGCATCCTCGCAGGTCTGCTCAAGCTCATCGACGATCTGGCTCGCCTGCTCCTCGTCCACGTCCTCGCCATAGTAGACGGTGACGATCTCGGCGTCAGGAACGTTCATCCGCTCGAGCAGCGGGGGTAGAACCTCGCTCACCGAGCAAGCAGCTGTCACGAGCTTGCCATCCACCAGGCCGATAATCTGCCCCTCTTGGATGCACAAGCCGTTCAGCTGGGCGTTGCGCACCGCCCTGGTGATCTCGCCCGTGGTGACGTGCCGACAAGCCTCGTTCATGAACGAGACATTGCTCTCGAGATCGGTCTGATAGTTGAACGCCAGCAACGCCGAGATGCCCTGGGGAACGGTACGGGTGGGCACGACCTCGACCTGCTTTTCTGCCAGTTCCTTGGCCTGTTGGGCAGCGAGAATGATGTTACCGTTGTTCGGAAGCACGATCACCTGCGCACCAGCGGCCTGCTCGATGGCCTCCAATATCTCCTGGGTGCTCGGGTTCATGGTCTGGCCGCCCTCGATGACAGCGGCTACGCCCAAGCTCTCAAAGACGCGCTTGAGGCCGTCGCCTGAAGCGACGGCGATCACAGCGATGCCGTTGGTCATCTGGTTCGCGGCAGTGGCGATCCCCGAGTTTGGCACCGCCGCCGGGACCTGCTTGGCCATGAACTCGCGGTACTGGAGCTCCATGTTCTCGATGACCACGTCGGTCACATCGCCCAAACCCACGGCATAGTCCAGTGCCTTGCCCGGAAGATCACAGTGGACATGGACCTTGACGAGGGTCTCATCGCCCGCAACGACCACCGAATCACCAAAGGTGGCCATAGCGGCGCGGATCTCTTCCACCACAAGCTCACGTCCCTTGATCAAGAACTGGGTATCATAGTTGTAGCCGCCCTCTGGGGCAGCAACGCGCTCGATGCTCTTTTCCGCGAGTTGGACGTCAGTCACCTGTTCACCATCCATCTGCCGCAACCAGCCCTCGAGGATACGAGCATAGCCCGTGCCGCCTGCATCGACCACGCCCGCGTCTGCGAGCACGGGCAAGAGCCGCGGGGTGCGCAGCACCGATGCCTCGGCCTCTTCGTAAGCGGCCGCTAGCACATCGCGCAACGACCCACCGGCCGCGGCCGTTCGCTCAGCGGCCGCCGCGGATTCCCGCGCCACCGTCAGGATGGTGCCCTCGACCGGCTTCATGACGCCCTTGTAGGCCGTCGCAGCGCCCTCGGTGAGCGCCTTGGCCAGAGATGCGGGGTCTAGCGTCGCTCGACCTTCGAGGGCCCGGGCCAACCCTCGCAAGATCTGCGACAGAATCACGCCCGAGTTCCCACGGGCGCCCATCAGCGCGCCGTGGGCGATAGTCTGAGCCAGGCTGCCTACCTCGGCATCAGGATGGTCGCCTACCTCGGCGAGCGCCGCCTTGATAGTGAGGGACATATTGGTGCCTGTATCGCCATCGGGCACGGGAAACACGTTCAGCGCGTTGATGCCATTCAAATGCCGCTGCAACCACGCGCCACTGGACCGCAAGCCCTCCAGGAGAGCGATACCATCCAGTTCCTCGGAATTTGTCGTGCTCTTTACAGGCACACGCTCACTTGAGCCCAACAGTTGCCTCCGACACAGTACAAAGGTGTTCGCTGGGATGCTAGTCTTCGCGGTTCAGGTGCAAGCCCTGCACGTGAATGTTGACCTCGGCAACAGGCATGCCCAGGGAACGCTCTACGTTGAACTTGACCGCTTCCATCACGTTCTGGGCGACCTCAGAGATCCTAGTCCCGTACTGGATCACCACATAGAGGTCGATGACGATACGTTCGTCTACAACCTGCACCTTGACGCCGCGATGCAGATTGCCGACCTGAAGGATCTCGGCGATGCCATCGCCCAGGTTGGCAGGCGCCATGCCCACGATGCCATAGCACCGAAGCACCCCCTCGGCGGCAATGGTCGCAATAGCCTTGGGCGATACCTCGATCTTGCCTGTTGTTGCCTTCTCGCTCATGGCGTTTCTCCTGCTGGGACCGTTTGCCCGCATACGGGAGCTATGGTATCATAGCCCTTACGCTCGTGGCAAATGATGCAACGCCAAGCGGCATGCATTCGGGAGAGGATCGATATCATGGCCAAATGTGACATGTGTGGCAAGGGTCCCCAGTTCGGGAATAATGTCCCGCACTCCAAGCATACCACCCGTCGTCGCTGGAATGTCAACGTTCAGAAGACGATCGTGATGGTGGACGGGCGCCCCAAGCGGATGAACGTCTGCACGCGTTGCCTGCGAACGCTGAGCAAGACAGCCTAGATACTCTCTACCAGCAACTACTGGAGCCAGCGACCAAGTCGCTGGCTCCTCTTCCGTGTACGCCGCTAGAGCGCCGCGCGAATCTCGTCCATGGCATCCTGCACGCCTGCCAGATGCCCAAAGATGGCCGACCCCATCACCAGGATGTTCGCGCCCGCCTCCACTACCGATTGCACCGTCTCAGCGTTGATGCCGCCGTCGACCTCGATGTCGTACCCGAGGTGGCGCTCGTCGCGGAGAGCGGCCAACTGGCGCACCTTTTCTAGGGTATATGGGATCAGGCTCTGCCCGCCAAAGCCTGGGTTGACGCTCATCACGAGCACATGATCCACCAGATCCAGAATCTCTTGCAGCGCCAAGACGGGAGTGGATGGGTTTAGGGTAACGCCCACGCGCACGTCAGCCTCACGAATCTGATGCAGGGTTCGATCGAGATGGGGACAGGTCTCGACATGGACGATGATCAGATCGGCGCCTGCCTCGGCAAAGTCGCCGATGTAGCGCTCGGGCTGCTCGATCATCAGATGGACCTCTAGCGGCAGCTCGGTTACTCTCCGCAGTGCCCGCACGACCAACGGCCCAATGGTAATGTTCGGCACAAAGTGCCCGTCCATCACGTCGATATGAATGGCGTCGGCGCCCGCTGCATCGGCCTCGCGGACCTGGTCTCCCAGGCAGGAGAAATCGGCCGAAAGAATGGACGGTGAAATGAGGACGCGACGTTCGACCTGCATCGACTGCTTGCTCCCTTGCTTCTCTAGGGCTGGGTCTCATGGGCGGCGCGAAGCTGCCCGCAGCCCGCTGCGATCTCGGCCCCGCGGCTGTCGCGCACGGTGGTAGGGATCCCCCACGCTAGCAAGACGTCTCGAAAGCGGGTCACGACGTCTGCGCCAGGGGCCACCATTGGCGAGTTCGGCACGGGGTTCAGCGGGATCAGGTTCACATGGCAGAGCGTCCCCCGCAACAGCGTGGCCGTGGCCTGGGCTTGCGCGGGGGCATCGTTGACTCCTGCGATGAGAGCATACTCAAAGGTCACCCGCCGCCCAGTCTGCTGGCTATACGATCGAGCGGCCTCGAGCACCGCCGAAATGGGGTAACGCTTGTTCATCGGCACCAGTTGGTCGCGCAGCGCATCATCGGGCGCATGCAACGACACGGCCAACCCGACCTCGCCCTCCTCTTGGGCCAGTTGGAGGATGCCCGGCACCACCCCGATGGTAGAAACCGTAAAGCGCCGCGTGCCCATGTTCAGCCCAGCAGGATGATGTAGGTTCATCGTCGCGCGCCAGACGGCGTCATAGTTGAGCAGCGGCTCGCCCATACCCATGTACACCACGTTGGTGAGGCTACCCCCCTGGCGCGCCAGCGCGCGAGCGGCATGTAGCACCTGGGCCACGATCTCTCCCGCGGTGAGGTTGCGGATCAACCCCGTGGCGCCCGTGGCACAGAATGGGCATCCCACCGCACAGCCGACCTGAGACGACACGCAGACCGTGTTGCGCTCGTCGTAGGCCATGAGCACCGTCTCGATTCGCGCTCCATCGTCGGCCGCTAGCAGGGTCTTCTGGGTGCGGCCATCATCCGCCGAAGCGCTGGTGACCTCCCGCAGGGCCTCGCAGCGCCATCGATCTCGCAGGCGGCGGCGCAGGGCCCTGGGAAGGTTCGTCATCTCATCAGAGCTGGTCACTAGCGATCGGTAGAGCCACTCCCACACCTGCGTGGCGCGGTAGCTGGGCTCTCCCATGGAGACCAGCTCCTGCTCTAGCTCACGCAGGGTCAGATCGAGCAGCTGTGTTCCAGTTGCCACAGAGTGTCCTCTCAGAGATGGCGAGACCTAGTCGCGGCGACGAAAGCCGCCGAGGAGAAACACATAGTACAGGATGGTCGAGATCGCCTGGATCGCCGCAGCCAGATAGGTCAGCGCTGCGGCGTTCAGCACGGCGCGGACCCCCTGTTCCTCCTCCTCAGAGACGACCAGCCCGCTGGTTGCCAGGAGGCGTGTGGCGCGGGCGCTGGCGTTATACTCGACCGGGAGGGTCACCAGCGCGAACACCGCCGTCAGCGAAAAGAGGACCAACCCCACCACCGCGAGATTGGGCGTCTGGAAGAGCATCCCCAGCAGGAATACGATGGGCCCCAGCCACGAGCCGATCTGCACCACAGGTACGATGCCCGTCCGCACGCGTAGAGGCGCATAGGCCTCGGCGTCCTGCATGGCGTGGCCGATCTCGTGGGCCACGATGCCCAACGCAGCCACCGACGGCGATCGCGCGACGCCTGCGGAGAGATGCAGCGATTTGTCGCGGGGGTCATAGTGGTCAGAGAGCTGACCTGGTGTCTCCTGAATCATCACACCGCTGAGGCCAGCCACCATCAGAATCCTTCGCGCCGCCTCGTACCCAGTGATGTTGTGTCGGTTACGTACCTTTTGGTAGCGGCCATAGGCGGAGCGAACCCGAGCCTGGGCATACAAACCCAGCAGCAGCGCCGGCAGCGCAAAGAGCAGATAAGTCGAGTTGAACATCAGCCCGTACATGGATCACCGCCTGGAAAGTCGCATGACATGCTAACATAACGATCCAGGTCAAGTATAGCCGTGGCGACGGGCGCTCGCAAAAAGGCGCTGCTAGCCCAAGGCCGCATCCCACCGCTGCAGCAGGTCGGTAAGATCGCTCACTACCAGGCCAGGGCGGGGCGTCCACACCTCGGCCTCATCGCGCGTGCTGATGCCGGTCAGAACCAGGATGGTACCGATGCCGGCCCTCTGGCCGCCGAGAATATCGGTGTCCAGTCGGTCGCCCAGGATGGCGGTCTCTGCCGGAGCGCTGCCGGTCAAGTCCAGGCAGCGCTGGATGATGATCGGCTCGGGCTTGCCCACGATGATCGGCTCCACATCGGTGGCGGCCACCAGCGCCGCGAGGATGCTACCGGCACCAGGAATGATATCGTTCTCCATGGGATAGGTCTTGTCCGGGTTGGTGCCCACAAACGTGGCCCCATCACGGACCGCCAGGGTCGCTACACGCAGCTTTTCGTAGGTGACGGTCTTGTCCCAGCCGGCGACAACGTACTCGGCATCGCGCCCCGCCATGACAAAGCCGAACCGCTCTAGCTCGTGGACCAGCCCGCTCTCGCCCACCACGTTCACCTTGGTCCCCTCGGGCGCCAACGTCCGCAGGTACGCCGCGGTGGCCACCGCAGAGGTCATGATCTCGTCGGGCGTGACCTGAATGTCAAAGCCAGCCAGACGCTCAACAAAGGCCTCTCGGGTCAAGGTCGAGTTGTTTGTGACCAAGAGGTAATCGATATCACGCTCTCGTAGGAAATCGAACAACTCGCTGGCCCCTGGCAACGGCGCCTGGCCCCGATAGAGCACACCATCGAGATCGATGAGGAGGGCGTGTACCCGGGCTAGTTCCATGCTATCTGTGCTCCCTTGCTAGTGCCAAAGCTATCATCGGCAATGCGAGGGCGCTCCCAGGAGCGCCCTCGCCGACCAGAATCCGGTACAGGCCTACTCGTTGACGGGCAGCTCACAGCCGCTCAGCTGCTCAATCACCTTGACGACGGCCGAGTGGTCCAGATCGCCCCAGCCGTTGGCCATCATGGCGGTGAACAGCTCATGCGCCAGCGCCGACGCCGGCAGAGAGGCCCCATAGGCGCGCGCGGTCTCCCGGATGATGTTGAGGTCCTTGTAGTGGAAGCGGCTGCGGAACCCCGGCGCATAATCGCCGGCAACGATCCGCGGGCCGCGCACGTCCATGACCCGCGTTTGGGCATAGCCGGCGCTGAGCACCTTGATGATGATCTCTGGCTTGACGCCCGCCTTGGCGCCCAACACCAGAGCCTCGGCCATTCCGATAAAGTTCAGCGCCACCTGAATCTGGTTGCAGGCCTTGACCGTCTGGCCAGCACCCGAAGGACCGCAGAGGGTAGGCGTGCCCAGCAGACCAAAGAGCGGCTTGGCGCGCTCAAAGGCGGCCTCATCGCCACCCACCATGATCGAAAGACGCGCCTCTTGCGCCCCCACCTCGCCGCCACTGACCGGAGCATCCAGCATGGGGCAGCCCTTTGCCTCAGCCCTTTCGGCAACCGCGATCGCCGTTACAGGCGAGATGGTAGACATGTCGATCAGCAGCGTGTCCGGCTTGGCACCGGCCAACACACCCTCATCACCCAGGTAGACCTTTTCCACGTCAGGCGAGTCCGGTACCATGGAGATCACTACGTCGGCCCTCTCGGCCACCTCTCGGCAGGAAGCGGCGGCCTGAGCGCCCTTTTCCACCAACCCGTCGACCGCCTCGCGCACGACGTCAAAGCAGACCAGATCGTGGCCCGCGGCCATCAGGTGGCCGGCCATAGGGCGCCCCATGATACCCAACCCGATGAATCCAATCGTCTGTTTCGGCATGCGGACACCTCCTGCCTACCCACTCCGAGGGCGGAGCGATTCGTTCCCAGTCACTCGGCGATTATACGGTCAGGGGAGGCGGCGTCAAGGATCGCCGTCACCGCCCGTTGCACAGCATGGCCCCACTGCGCTAGAATGGATCCGCTAGAGGGAGGGAGGAGGCATCGTGCAGGTGCAGTTTGGCGCCGCCAAGGTGGCCAAGTACGCAACACGCGAGAGTGGCGATACCCTAGAGCTGATCGAACGTCCACAGGGGGGCTACTCGGCGGTGCTGGTGGATGGACAACGCAGCGGGCGTTCCGCCAAGATCATCAGCAACATTGTCGCGCGCAAGGCCGTGTCTCTGATCGGCGAGGGCGTACGCGATGGCGCCGTAGCACGCGCCACCCACGACTACCTGCTGACCCACCGCCGCGGCCAGGTCTCGGCCGAGCTGCAGATCGTCTCAGTCGACCTGAGCACTCGCACGTTGGTGATCTCGCGCAACAGCCATTGCCCGCCCGTGCTGTATCAGAACGGCATGGCACATCTCCTGGATACCCCCAGCCAGGTGTTGGGCATCTATGCGCGAACCAAGCCGGTGGTCGTCGAGGTGCCAGTGACGGCCGGCACCTACCTAGTTGCCTACACCGATGGTATCATGGAGACGGGCGGCGCCGCCCGCCCTGACATCGACCCGCTGGCCATCCTGTCGGCCGAAGCGCCCCATGGCCCGACCGCCCAGGCGATGGCGGACCTCCTATTGACCCGCGCCCTGGAGGCCGATTCGTACCGACCGCACGATGACATGAGCGTGTTGGTGGTCGCCGTGCTGGCCGATCCCATCGCTTACGGTGCCCGCCGCATGAGCCTCATTGTCCCACTCGATAATGTGTTGGGCCTTTAGCACCATCAGGCCCCTTGGGAGCCGCCGTGGACCAGGTACTGGGCCGAACCGTTCCCGAGCCGATAGCGGGCCGTATCGCCGTGGTCGGCGTGTGCGCGGCCGGCAAGACCACGTTGGTGGAGCGGCTGCGGGCGGCAGGATACGACGCCGTCCAGTGTGGACAGGAGCACTCGCATATCGCCCAGATGTGGCGACTGCTGACCCGCCCGGAGATTCTGATCTATCTCGATGCTAGCCTGGCGGTGGTACGGGCACGACGTCAGCCGCCACTACCCTGCTATCTCTACCACGCCCAGGTCGACAGGCTGGCCCACGCGCGTGAACACGCGGATTTGGTCGTCGACACGGACCAGCGCTCGCCCGAGGAGGTGGCCGAGCTGGCCTTGGCCATCGTGGCCCGGCAGCTCAGATCGTAGCGTCGCGCACTCCTTACTCGTCGGTGGTTTGACCAGGCCCCACCCTGCCGTATAATCGTCCTCTGGGCTTGTGCACAGCTCAATGCCCTGCCTCTGGACGCCACAAAGCAGCGTTTCGCGCACGAGGAGACACACGCGATGCAACCGCGCGACATTCGCCTCTTGGTTCTCATCGCCATTCTGGTCGCATTCACCATCTGGGTTGCCCTGCCCAGCAATCCCGGCATCCGGTTGGGTAGCTGGGAGCGGGACATTCGCATCCACCAAGGCCTCGATCTGCAGGGCGGGATGCAAGTCTTGCTTGAGGCCGATCTGGCTGATAGCGAGTCGCTCTCGTCGGACGCCATGGAGGCCACCGCCAAGGTGGTTGAGAGCCGCGTCAATGCCTTGGGGTTGACTGAGCCAGTGGTGCAGCGGGTGGGCTCGGATCGCGTCCTGGTGGAGCTTCCTGGCATCGCTGACCCCGAGGCGGCCGTCGAGACGCTGCGTGAGACCGCGTTGATGGAGTGGGTCGATGTGGGCTCCCAATGGCTGGAGCCAGGCACGGTGGTCCGCACCGATGTCGAGACCGCCGGCGAAGAGCCCACGGTGGACGAGGACACCCCCATCTATCGCACCGTGTTGACCGGCGCCAACCTCCGCAATGCCAGCGTGGCCTTTGATCAGACGGGCACCGGTCTTCCCATCATTACCTTTGAGCTAGACAACGAAGGAGCCCGCATCTTTGCCGAGCACACCTCGGCCAATACCGGGCAGTTCCTGGCAATCGTCCTGGATAAGCAGGTGATTTCTTGCCCTAGAATCACCACCACCATCCCGGACGGCCGAGGCCAAATCGAGGGCCAGTTCACCCTCGAGGAAGCGCGCTCGATCGTGCTGCAGCTGCGCTATGGCGCGCTGCCCGTGCCATTGCGCATTCTCGATACCCGCGCCGTCGGTCCCAGCTTGGGGCAAGACTCGGTGCAAAAGAGCATCCGGGCCGGAGCCATTGGCCTGGTAACGGTGCTCCTGTTCATGTTGCTCTACTACCGGCTGCCAGGATTCCTGGCCGACCTGGCGTTGATCATCTATGCCCTGCTCAACCTCGCGCTCTACAAGCTGGTGCCGATCACGTTGACCTTGCCAGGCATCGCAGGGTTCCTGTTGTCGGTCGGCATGGCGGTGGACGCCAACATTCTCATCTTTGAGCGCATGCGCGAGGAGCTGCGCGCCGGCCGAACGCTCCAGTACGCCATCACCGCCGGGTTCAGTCGCGCATGGGCCCCTATCCTGGATTCGGGCATCTCGACCTGGATCACCTGCCTGATTCTCTGGCTGTTTGGCAATAGCTTTGGCGCCAGCATGGTCAAGGGGTTCGCGCTGACCCTGGCGATCGGCGTTGGGGTCAACATGTTCACCGCCGTGATCGTCACACGCACCTTTGTCCACACAGCCTTTGTGCTGGCCGGCGAAAAGCTGCGCCAGATCAAGTGGCTGTTGGGCGTATAGCAGGGGTCGGGAGGTAGCATGTTTGCCCTGGTCCAGAAACGGCGTCTCTATTTCACCATCTCGGCCGCACTGCTGTTGGCGGGCATCGTGGCCATGATCTACTCGGCCATCGCCTTTGGCTCGCCCATCCGCCTGAGCATCGACTTTACCGGCGGCGCTCTGCTCGAGGTGGCCTTTGACCAGGCCATCTCGCCAGAGGAGCTTCGGGAGGTGCTCGTCACCGCTGGGCTCGACGACGTCTCGGCGCAGACCATCGGCGGCGAGAATCAGGTGGTCATCCGCACCAAAGAGATCAGCGTCGCCGAAAAAGAGGCCCTCCTCGATGAGTTGCGGACCGCCTTTGGCCCGCTCACCGAGCTGCGCTATGAAAGTGTGGGGCCCAGCATCGGCCGCGAGACCACGCGCTCAGCGATCTATGCGCTCTTGGCCGCCTCAGCCGCGATCCTCGCCTTTATCGCCTTTGCCTTTCGTCGGGTTCCCAATCCCCTGCGCTATGGCGTCTGCGCCATCGCCAAAATGCTCCATGATGTGCTCTTTCTGCTGGGCTTTGCCAGTGTGATGGGTATTCTGTTCGGCTGGGAGATCGATGCCCTCGTCCTGACAGCCGTCTTGACGGTGATCGGGTTCTCGCTGGAGGACGTGATCGTCGTCTTTGACCGCATCCGCGAGAACATCCCGCGACGGCGCGGCGAGGACTTTGAGACCATCGTGAACCGCAGCCTGCTGGAGACGCTGCACCGATCTCTGACGACGCAGCTGAACGCCATCTTTATCATGACGGCGGTCATCTTTTTCGGAGGCGCCACCACCCGCAACTTTATGGTCATGATGCTGGCGGGTATGGTCATGGGCACCTTTTCCTCACTGTTCTTTGCGGTGCCGTTGCTGGTGGTCTGGGAAAAGGATGAGTGGGGCTCGCTCTTTCGGCCACTGAAGGCGGCCGCCTAGCATCGCTTCGCACCGTTGTCGCGCTTCCTCGGCGAGCCAGCTTCTGTTGGCTCGCCTTTTCATTTCAGGCTATGATCGTGTTGGGAGGTATCATATGGGTCTCATTCTGCTCCGTTACGGCGAGATCGCGCTCAAAGGACGCAACCGCCCGCTGTTCCTGAGAGCCCTGCGCCGCAACATTCGCGCCTGCCTGCGAGAGCACGGCATCCAAGGCATCGTGAGCTCCAAAGGGCAGCGCGTCTATGTGGAGACGGAGCAGGTGGCCGAGGCAACGGCTCCGCTACAACGCGTGTTTGGCGTCGTGTCTCTCTCGCCGGTCACCGAGGTGGCGCACGAGGTGGAGGCGATCGTGAACGCCGGCGTCCGGGAGGCGCTGGCGGCAGGCGTCAAGCCTGGCGTCTCGTACCGTGTCCAGGCCCGGCGGTCAGACAAGAGCTTTCCACTGATCTCGCCGGAGATCAACCGGGTAGTGGGCGAGGCAATCTATGAGGCCACCCAGGGCGACGTGGACCTGAGCCGCGACGCTGACGTGACCATCGGCGTCGAGGTGCAGCGCGATCGGGCGCTTCTCTACGGACGCGTGTTACGAGGACCGGGGGGATTACCCGTCGGCACCGAGGGGCGCGTGGTGGCCTTGGTCTCTGGCGGCATCGACTCGCCCGTAGCGGCGTGGCTCATGATGAAACGGGGCTGTGGCGTGGTTCCCTTGCATCTCTCGCAGAACGACGCCGAGACGGCCAAGACGTTGGCGAACCTGGAACAGCTCAAGCGGTACGCCTACGGCTGGGAGTTCCGCCCTACGGTGCTCCAGCACGCGGAGGTCGTGGCCCCCGCCCTGGCGGCGCTGGCAGAGATGCGTGAGGAGCGCTGGAGTTGCCTGGTATGCAAACACCTGATGCTGCGACGCGCGCAAGAGCTGGCGGCCGAGGTCGGCGCCGACGCCATCGTCATGGGCGACTCGTTGGGCCAGGTAGCCAGCCAGACGTTGCCCAACCTGCGAGCCATTTCGCTGGGTATCGAGCTGCCGGTGCTGCGGCCGCTCATCGGCATGGACAAGACCGAGATCATCGAGATCGCCCGCCGCATCGGCACCTTTGACGTGAGCACGCGCGTCCAGCACGCCTGCCCGTTCCTGCCAGCCAATCCGATCACCGGCGGCTCGGTAGCCGCCCTGCAAGAGATCCTGGAGGCGCTGGGGCCCATCCTAGATGGAGGCGCTCCGTGAGGCGTTCACGATGGGCACGCTGGCTGGTAGCTCTGCTGGCCGCTACGCTCAGCCTCGGCTGCACGCAGGCTACGCCAACGCCGGTGCCCGCCTTTGTCTCCGCCACCCCGGCCGCGGCGGCCCCTTTGGCGTCCAGCCCGACCCCTCCTCGTAGCCCAACACCAGCCCCCACGCCAACGCCCCAAGAGCCCTGGATCGTGGGGTGTGTACCCCTCTACCATCTGCCCGGCCAAGGCATAGAGCCCCGGGCCATGGCTGCCACCGAGGGCAGGTTGTACGTCGCCAATGCCCAGTCCGCCAACCTATCGGTGATCGAGGGCGGCCAGGTGGTGGCCACGATCACGGCGGGCGCCGAGCCAATCGCCCTCGCTGCCGATAGCTCCGGCCGCGTCTATGTGCTGGATGGACGCGAGTCCCAGCTGCTCGTCATCGAGGGCGCAGCCGTCGTGCAGCGCTGGACCATCCCTCCTGGCAGCGGATCCCTGGCGGTCGTCGGCGAGACGCCCTGGATCGGCACCGGCGATGGTCGCCTGCTGGCCCTCTCACCTGAAGGCGGCAGTGAGCTGGGCGCGATCTCGCTCTCGCAGAATGCGCCGGTCTTGCGGATCGTGCCCGACCTCGCCGACGCCCGCTGGGCCGCCGCAGTGACCTATGGGCGCATCCATCGCGTCGACCTGAACCTGGGCGTCGAGACCGCCGTAGCCGAGGTCGGCATCTGGCGAGCCCTGGCCTATTCCCATGATGGCACTCATCTATACGCCGGTGTCTACCGGGCCGAGGCCGACGAACATCACCTGCTCAAGCTCACCGCCTCTGATCTCGCCCTGCTCGACGAGGTGCGCCTCTCCAGCGCGCCACGAGCAGTGCTGGTAGACTCTACGGGCGACCGGGTGTATGTGGCGCTGCCGGAGGAGCACGCTGTACTGACGCTGAACGCCGCCGGGCTAGAGCCCCTATGGCGGGCGAACGTCGGCCGAGAGCCGGTGGGCCTGCTATGCATGGATGGCGTGCTCTACGTGGTCTGCGCTGGGTCAGATCAGGTGGCACGGCTTGATCCTGCTACCGGCGAGCGCTCCGCGCCCATCCCCCTCGCCGCCCGCATCGCGGCCCTATCCACGGGCCCCGAGGGCATGCTGGCCGCGCTCGGCGCCGCCGACCAGGTGGCCGTGTTAAGGGACTCAGAGGTCCAGGCCCGATGGCCCGCGGGGCCGGATCCGCAGCGGCTGGCCTGGCTGCCCGAACTGGAGCAGGTTGCCGTGCTCTCGCCGTCGGCGGGGACGCTGACCTTGCATGATCGCCACGGGACGGTGGTCGCAGCGCACCCCGTGCGCGCAGGCGCTGACGCGCTCTACCATGACATCACAAACCGACGACTCTACGCTGGCGACCTGGTCCTCGATCTCGCCACCGGCATCACCGCGACGGTGGCCGTCACCACAGCCCTGGGCGCTGCTGAGGCGCCGGCGCTGGTAGCGGTCGATAGTGCACGCGACATCACCTACCTGGTAGCGGGGAACGGCGTGCTCGGCTCCAACTCTGGGCTGATGGCGTACCGGCTGGAGGATGACGGGACGACTACTGCTGGCGGCCCCGGACGGCTCAGCCTGGTCGATCTCTGCTATGACGAGGAGCTGGACCTGTTCTACAGCCTGTACCAGCGCATGGGTGCCTACGGGCTACAGGTTTGGGATCCCGCCACCGGTTCGGAGCGTCTGCATCTACC
>DAIRUQ010000024.1:19448-27915 GCA_036803245.1 Chloroflexota bacterium
CTCGGCCCGCCACGACCCCCTAGAGAACCAGCAGCCGCGAGAGCAGCGCATAGCTCCCCACGCCCACCAGCATGGTAGCCACCACGCTGCGGCTGCGCCACGCCACCAGAAAAGCTGGCCCAGCCGCCAAAAGATACGCGTTTCGCCATGGAGGCAGGGTCTGCCCATCGGGGTAGAGCAGGGTCTGTGCCAGCATGGCGGCCAGCACGGCGCCCGGCACCAACCGTAGCCACTCCTCGGCCCAATCTGGCAGCGAGAGCCGGGCCATGGTGGCAAAGGGGATGTAGCGCAGGGCCAACGTCACCGCGGCCAGGGCCAGCGTCACCCAGAGCGCCGTGCGTTCCACCAAACACCCCCTATGCCTGCCACCACGGTGGCGAGCAGAACGTTCCAGGTGCTGCCCACCAGCGGTCGCAGCGCGATACACAGACCCGCGGCCGCCAAGGACACGGCCAGGGTACTCTTGTCACGTACTAGCATGAACAGCAGGCAGATCAACGAGCTAGGCATGGCATAGGCGATGCCCCACTCCTCACCGACGCCGCTCCCCAACCACGCACCTGCCACGCTAGATATCTGCCAGATCACAAAGACGGTAAGACCCGATCCCACGAAAAAGCGCGGTCCGACCGTCCTGTCTGCCATGGCCGCGATGGTAACGGCAAAGCTCTCATCGGTGATCAGATGGGCCAGGGCTGGCTCGAGGCCCCGCGGAACCCGCCTCAACCGACGCGCCACCGACGCGCTCATCAAGACGAGGCGCAGCTGCAGCAGCGTCGTGGTCACTAGGATCGAGATAGGGGCCGCCCCCTGCGCCAGCATGCTAGCGGCCACGAACTGGGCCGTGCCAGCAAAGACGGTGAGGGACATCAGGCTGACCAACCCCAAAGGCATAGTCTGGGCGGCAACGGCTCCATAGGCCAGCCCAAAGGGCAGCACGCTGAGGCCGATAGCCAGAGTCGCCCGCACACCCTCCAACAGCGGTCGTTTGCGTGCCGGGAGCTGCGTCGAGGTCGTCATGTCAGCGTCCATCGCCAGCATCCCCATCACCAGGGATCGGTGTGCCCGGAATCCAGCGCTGCAGCTCGCCAAAGCTCGGATCGTCGCCCAGCCACGCGGGGTCCGGCTTGCGCTCGCACCGGTAGACATGCGTCCGACAGGCGCAATCGGAGGCGCCCATGGCGCCGAAAGGGCTGAACTGCTCGACTCTAGCCAGTGCCCGCGCCCAGTCACACTCGGCTCTTGGGCCACCCAGGCGGAACCAAACCTCTTCCACCTGCGTGACCTGCAGCAAATAGTCAATATGCCAGCGTAACCGCTTTTCGCTGGCGACATGGCGCCGCACGCGCTGCCACAGCCCCCCCATTGCGCTGCCTACATAGAGGTACCAACCGGGCTCGACGCTGACGTCGCCGCCCGAGCCCACTCGAACGCTCGCAGAGCGAGGTGCTCGCAGGATGAGCATATAGGTTCCGGGCAGCCTGGTACGCATGGGGGGCAGTGTAGCGGGGGAAATGACGATGGGCAAGTACCGTCGAACGGCCGTTCGGCCGATCGGCGTCCGATTCGCCGGCCCGATCCGGCGCGTGTATACTGGTTGGCGCTTTCGACGCCTCCGAACACGCTCGGTGACGCCCCGATGGCCACCCTGGAGGAGATCATGACTATCCGCCCGTATGACCGCGGCCGCGACGAGAAGGCCGTCCATCGCATTTGGCATGAGGTGGGATGGATCGAGAAGGACAAGACTGAGGCGATGGACCTGCTGCTGGGCTGCAGTCGGCCCATGGTTGCCGAGCACGACGGAGCAGCCGAGTGCCTGGTGTTGGCGACGTCGGCCCAGGTGCGGCATCTGAACACCGACCTGCCCGCCACTGCCATCACCGGCGTAACCACCAGCCTAGTTGCGCGTAGGCAGGGATTAGCCGGGCGGACCCTCGCTGTGGTGCTGGCTCACGAGGCCCAAGCGGGTGCGGCTCTGGCTGGGCTGGGCATCTTTGATCAGGGGTACTATGACCGGCTGGGTTTTGGCACCGGAAGCTATGAGCCCTATATCCAGTTCGATCCGTCGAACCTGAACGTCTCGATCCCCGCGCGACCGCCCCGCCGCCTGGAGATCGCCGATTGGGAAGCCCTTCACGCGTCCCGACTGACGCGCTGGCGTGGCCATGGCGCCTGGACGCTCTTGCCGGCGGACCTGACCAAGTCGCAGGCGCTAGAGACTGAGAACGGGATCGGTCTAGGGTTCCGCGACGGTCCAGAGGGCGCGCTTTCACACTGGCTTTGGCTGGGCACCAGCTCCCGTGAGCATGGCCCTTACGGAGTGCACGCCCTGGTGTTCCGCGATGGGCACGACCTGCTCGAGCTCCTGGGCGTCCTCAAGAGTCTAGCCGATCAGATCTACCGGATCGACATGACGGAGCCCTTTTGCTTGCAGATTCAAGACCTGCTGAGCGAACCGTTCGCCAATCGGCAGCGCACGCAGAACGGCAAGATGGCCCAGGCCATGCGCGCCGCCGCCTGGTGGCAGATCCGCATCCTCGATCTGCCGACGTGCGTGCAGGCGCTACACGGAAGGGGCCCGGCAGTGCGCTGCAACCTGACCCTGACCGATCCCGTAGCGCGCTACCTCGACCAGGCCGCCGAATGGCGCGGCCTGACGGGCGAATACACCCTCTGCGTGGCAGAAGAGTCCTCCATTCAGCCGGAGCACACGCCAGGCCTGCCCGAGCTGCGGGCATCGGTCGGCGCCTTCTCGCGTCTGTGGCTGGGGGTTCGCTCGGCCACCAGCCTGGCCATCAGTGACAGCCTGGATGGCGAGCCACAGCTCTTGGCCGCGTTGGATCGTACCCTGGCGTTGCCAACGCCGCGGGTTGATTGGGGTTTCTAGCGAACGGAGGTTGCGTGCAGTACGGCCAGCTCGTTGCCGGAACCTTTGTGCGGCGGGACAACCGATTTCGCGCCACCGTGCGCATCGATGGGCAGCAGCGTGCCGCTCACGTCTCCAGCTCTGGGCGCATGTGGGAGCTCCTGGTAAAGGGCGCGCCCGTCTGGCTGCGGCCCGCCAGCACCGCCGGCCGCAAGACGGCCTATGATCTGGCCCTGGTCGAGAGCGCGGGAGTGCTCGTGTCCGTCGACGCCCGCCTTCCCAACCACCTCTATCGCGAGGCTTGGGAGAGCGGCGCCGTCTGGAGGGCCGGGGAGGGCTCGCTGGAGCAGGAGGTGCGCCGGGGAGCATCGCGGCTGGACTTTCGGGTGACGACGCCCAGCGCCAGCCGGTGGATCGAGGTCAAGTCGGTCACCCTGGTCGAGAAAGGCGTCGCCCTATTCCCTGATGCGCCCACCGCCCGTGGCGCCAAACACCTCGGCGAGTTGCAGTCCCTGGTTGCGAGCGGCGAGGAGGGGGCGGCGGTGTTCGTCGTGCAACGTTCGGACGCCCGCCAATTCGCCCCCCACTGGGAAGCTGACCCCACCTTTGCCGCGGCGCTGGCGGCCGCATCACGGGCCGGTGTGATGGTTGAGGCCTATGCCTGCGATGTCTCAACCACCAGCATCGTCATCTCTCACGCGTTGCCTATCGAGCTGGGATCCTCCACCTCATAGAGATATTGCACAAAGTCAAGTTATATAGTAGAGTATCGGCGTAGGGTGCTTTTGCGAGAGGAGCGTATACACCATGACGGAAAAGCTGATCGATATCGTCAAGAGCCGCGGGCGGCGCATGGTGATTCCCCTGATGGGGTTCCCGGGTGTGCAGCTGAACGGCTCCACCCTCAAGCAGAACACGTTTAACTGGGGGACCCAGTTCTCCACCGTTTTTGCCCTGGAGCGTCGCTTCCGTCCCGACGCGGTCTTTTTCTTTATGGACCTCTCGGTCGAGGCCAGCGCGCTGGGCCTCCCGGTGCGCTTTCCTCTAGACGACTCTCCCACCGTCGAGCGGCACCTGATCCGCAGCGTCGCCGACCTGGGTCAGGTCACCAGTTCGGACGTGCTGACCGATGGGCGCGTAGCGGTCTATATCGAGACGATGCGCCTGATGTCGCGCTATCTCGATAGCATCAAGGGCGCCTATGTGACCGGCCCCTTTACCCTTGCCGGCCTCTTGCTGGGGGCCAGCGAGGCGGCCATGGCGACGGTCACCGAGCCCGAGCTGATGCAGGCGGTGTTGCGCTTTACCTCGGGTGTGATCGCCCGCTACTCGCGCGCCCTGGAGCGCGCCGGCGCCGACGTGATCTGCCTTCTGGAGCCGACTGCCAGTTTCCTGTCACCCAAGCTGTTCCGCAAATTCGCGCTGCCGTACATCCAGGAGATCATCGGCACGTTTGAGGCCATCCCAGTATTGCACATCTGTGGCAATACCACCCACCTGCTCGACGGCATGGTGGAGACGGGGGCCCATGGCCTCAGCCTGGGGCCGTTGGTCGACTTTCCCGCCGCCGTCCAGCGAGTGCCTGAGGATGTGGTCTTGATCGGCAACCTGGATCCCGTCTCCGTGCTCAGGGACATGACGCCCAACGGGGTTTACACTACCACTCGCCATCTGGTAGACTCGATGGAGGGGCACTCTAACTTTATCGTAGCCAGCGGTTGCGACCTCCCCATGGACACGCCCCTGGAGAACATTCACGCCATGGTGGACGCCGTACGCGGCCAAGCGCCAGCCCGCGACGAGGCCTGGCTCCAGGAGGCGGAATGGCTGCCGGAGGTGCCGCCTGCCGGGTAGGCTCGGGAGGAGTGGAAGCGCAATGGGAGAGGGCGGAAGCAGCCGGCAGTCCCTGGGACGCCTGGGTGAAGAGCTCGCGGCTGCGCTGCTGCAACGCCACGGGTATGAGCTCGTAGACCGCAATTGGCGCCACCGCACGGGAGAGATCGACATCGTGGCCCGCGAAGGCGAGTGTTGGGCTTTTGTCGAAGTCAAGACACGCCGAGGTCACCGCGTACAGCGCCCCGAGGATGGCTTGACCGAGCAAAAGGCGCGCCGCCTCCAGCAGCTAGCGCAGACCTACCTGGCGGAGCACAACCTGGCTAACGTCTCCTGGCGCATCGATCTGGTGGCCATCGAGGTGGATCACCAAGACCGTCCGGTGCGCGTGAACCTGGTGCCATGCGCGGCGGTCGTGTGAACCCCCAGCCGTCCGATATCCGGCTCTTGGCCATCGTCGGTCCCACGGCCGTCGGCAAGACGGATCTTGCCCTCCGCATAGCTAGGCAGGTGGCGGCCGAGGCCGTATCGGCCGATTCGCGCCAGATCTACCGGCTCATGGATATCGGCACCGCCAAGGCCACCGTGGCGGAGCGCGAGATCCTGCCTCACCATCTGATCAACATCGTGGATCCCGATGACACCCTAACGCTGGCCCAGTTCCTGGCGCTAGCCAAGGCCGCCATCGCAGCGATCCATGCTCGTGGGGGGCTCCCCATTCTGGTCGGTGGAACAGGACTCTATGTGCGAGCGCTGCTCGAGGGCTGGACCGTCCCCGAGGCCCCTCCCGACGAGGCCTTTCGTCAGCGGATGTACCAGCTGGCGGAGGCCGAGGGGGCAACGGCCCTATCACAACGCCTCGCCGAGGTCGATCCGGAGGCCGCGGCCAACATTGACGCGCGCAACGTCCGGCGGGTTATCCGAGCCCTCGAGGTCCACCATCTCACCGGACAGCCCATCTCTGAGCTACAGCGCAAGCGCCCTCCTGGCTATGACGTCTGGACCATCGGGCTAACCTGCTCGCGGGAGCGCTTGTACGCGCGTATCGACGACCGGCTGGAACGCATGCTCGCAGCCGGCCTCGAGCAAGAGGTACGGGAGCTGCTGGAACGTGGCTATGACCCGGCGTTGCCATCCATGTCGGGCCTCGGCTATCGGCAGATGGCGGCCTATCTGGCCGGCGAGACCACGCTGGCGGAGGCCGTGCAGCAGATCAAGCGTGACACGCGACGCTTTGTCAGGCAGCAGTACAACTGGTTCCGCTTGTCGGCGGGGTGGATAACCTGGTACGATGTGACCGCGGTGAACCCCAAGCGGATCGCGGCCAAGGCCGTCGCCTTTGCCAGGACGGGGGAACGTGCCCAGAAAGCCCAAGACTGAGCCCTATTCGCTGAGCCCGGCGCAGAGTCGACCTAGTC
Source organism: Chloroflexota bacterium (assembly GCA_036803245.1). GTDB lineage: Bacteria > Chloroflexota > Anaerolineae > UBA1429 > UBA1429 > DAIRUQ01. Next base: position 25,569 of record DAIRUQ010000024.1, read on the forward strand.
GCCGGCTGGGCCCATGGCTCCTACTGGCGGCCGTGCTGCTGGTGGGCTATGCGGCGCTGCGTCAGGCGGGGCCGAATCTCACGCAGGCGGCTGGTGAGTTGGCGGTGCATGCCGGTTCAGTCTCGGTGGGAGGCTCGCAGGGTAGTGCCCGCCCCTATGTGAATGCTGGCAGTGTTACGCGCGTCTCGGCGGGAGACGAGCTACACACCGACAGTGGGGCCCGCGCAGAGCTCGTTCTGGGCGGAGGCGACCTTCTCATGCTTGGCCCCTCAACCAAGTTGACGGTGCTCGAGATGGCCAGGCGCGGCACCTCGCAGGCTCTTCACGCTAGCCTGGCTTTGGTGGAGGGAGAGGTCACCGCCAACATCCGCGGTGCGGTGGTGGGCGGCACCGATCTCAGCCTGGATACCCCCGTCGCCACCATTACCGCCGAGTCGGGGACGGTGCGGTGCGTGGTGCTAGACCGCGACACGGTGTCCGTCGCCGTACACCAGGGGAGCGCGATCGTCTCTATGGGGGCGCAGGAAGTGACCCTCAGCGCGGGGCAGATGCTCGAAGCGCGCCTGGGCGAGGAACTGGTGGCCATCGACGCGGTGTTGCCCACCTTGTCCTGGTCGGGAGATAGCGTTCAGGCCGCGGTGGAGGCAGCCACGGCCACGTTGACCGAGCCGCAACAGACTCGCTACGCCATTGCGACCCCCACCCGCCCGGGTGATGGGATGGACAGCTATACGGTCCAGCGAGGCGACACGCTCTACAGCATCGCCCGAGCGCACGGCCTCGACTGGGAGACGCTATGGGAGGCCAACCAGGATCTGCTGGCCAGCCCTTCCCTCATCAAAGAGGGGCAGACGCTGCACATCCCCGCCCGCTAATGCCCGCCAGCGTTGCGAAGGATGCATGGCAACGCCAGGAGCGACGCGTCTCGGTTGATGGTTACGTTTCCGGCACGATCTCGCGCCTGGAACCGGACTAACGGGCCGGCCTCGTCGGGCGCCGCCAGCGTCACCGGCTCGACGGTGCCCAGGGGCGCCGAGAGCGACAGAAGACGCCACGGCCCCCAGGTCTCGCCTCCGTCCACAGAATCCGCCCAGAACACATTGTCGGTATCGATCCCCGAGAGCGTGTCCTGCACTACCGCCGATCGATCGCCGATGCCAGACCAGACCGGCTTGGTCCGGTCCAGGCCGATCGTGACATGCTGCGTCACAGCGTTGCCGGCGGCATCCAGGAAGCGCAAGTCCACAGCATGGACGCCATCCTGCTCCGGCAGGGCATCATAGATCGTGCCCGTTACGGCCTGTCTGGCGCGCCACACGGTCACGCGATCGAGCGCCAGCCCTCCGGCCCCCGTATAGTGCACAAAAAACTCGAGTCCATCACTGCGGTCCGGATCACCGCAGGTCGGCAGGACGGACTGGTACGGCAGGTTCAGGTTGATCTCGGTGTAGGAGCCATCGGCGGGCAGCATGTCGGCAGTGACGCTACGATGGGCATAAATGCGCCGACCCTGTTCGTCCTGCACCTTGATGGTGGCCAACGTGCCGCTGCCCGCCGGAGAGGCCAGGCGCATGCGGAACGAGACCTCATAGTCGTCCCAGGCCGGTAGCGCGCAGGCATAAGGGCCGAACCAGTCGCCGGCACCTTGCATTGGCGGCACAGCCTGCCACGTCACACCATTGATGGCGGCCGAGTCGCTCACCGCAGAGCCCGTGTTAGGCCCATGGTATAGATCCTCACCCTCCCACACCCAGCCGTTGCCAACCTGCACATGGGTGGCATCGCCAGTAGCCAGATCCAACGCCCGCCGGTTGGTCCAAGCAGGCGTCGTAACCCCGACGCCGGTCGGCGGCGTGTGATCCACCTGCACCTGCCGCGTGATGCTGCTCTCGCCGCCGTCCGATCGGATAATGATCCCCAGGGTGTTCGCCCCCTCGCTCTCGGCATAGGCATGCCAATGCCACAGGTAGGGCGCCTCAGCAGCCACATGGCGCACCGCTCCATTCACCGCGAACGCGACCTCAGCGATGCCAGAGGTGGCCTCCACCTCCAGCGGGACGATCCCGCCGACGCGCTCGCCATCCACCGGCAGCTTGGTCATCTTGGCCAGGGCAGCGCTACGAATCTCGGCCAGACGCGCAACCACGTTAGCGCCTGGCGAGCGCGGCGCCTGCCGCGTGTAGAGCTCGTTCAGGCCGGCCATGGCAGGCGGCGTGATATTCTGAAAGACGCGACTCTCGGTGGCAGGGATGCCCAGGTTGCGGCCCAGTCTTGCCAACAGATCGGTGAGACTGGCCAGCATGTCCGCGCTGGGCGCCTCGGTATCCATATCCCCCAGGAGAGCGAT
>DAIRUQ010000024.1:28015-31571 GCA_036803245.1 Chloroflexota bacterium
TCGTCGGCGCCCCACCCCTCTCGTGAGACGATGCCTAGCGACGTCACCTCGATGGGGGCACGGTCGTCATCGATCACCAACCCCACTACCCGCACCTGCTCCAGCACCGGCTCGGCCAGCGACGTCTTGACAAGGGTGGCACGAAACTGGACCTCGTCAGCGCCGCCAAAACGCAGGTCGGACATGCTCAGGCGTCCACGACTGCCGTTCGCATCCGAGGGAGGCACGGCCTGCCAGGCGCGCCAAGACGTCCCCGCCAACCGGGTGCGGACCTCTAGCGCTACCGGCCGCGGCTGCAGCCAAGAGAGCTCTGGCGGATCCTGAGCCACCCACGTGAGCGCCACGGCGTCGCATCGCTCTGGTAGCGCCAGCACAGGCGAAGTATAGACGCCAGAATCACGACCGGCGGCCAGCACCACGGCCCCCTCGCCGACGCTTTCGGCGATCACGGTGCCGTCATGCTCGCCCCAGCTCCAGTCGACCGCGGTCGAGGTGGTCAGACTGTGCGACCGCGCCATCTCGGAAAGGGCGGGGATGGGCGTAGGGGCAGGAGCATCCGGCAGGCTGGCCGAAACACTGGGCCCGCCAAAACTACCGCTTGCCGGCAAACGGCTGGCGTTGCCATAGCCATCATCAAAGTAATAGTAGTGGCTGTGCCCTCCAGCCGGCAGGCGCATCACCAGCCTATAGTGGTAGCCGGATCCCACCGCGCTAGGCAGGCGCTCCATGGCATAGGCCCGGCCGTCGATGACCACATGGGCCGCCGCCGGTAACACCAGAGAGGGGCCATCATAGGTGGCGGTAAAGACAAACTCGGTTAGATCGGTGCCTGCGGCTGGCGTAACCTGGGCGGAAGTGATCAGGTTCGGCGTGGGGCCTGGCACGGTGACGCCGGCGTAATAGTGCTGCAGGATCTCGACATAGTCGCTGCCCTGGTCGCGCGCCATGGCCCGGGCACCCTCCTGGCACATGCCCACACCATGTCCCCAGAGCTGATCATAGCCGCACGGACACTCTACCGATTGTAGGTAGGGAATATCCACCGAGCCGCCGCCCCAAACCTCGCGATAGCTGCGGGTGTGCCCATCGCAGTGGCCATGGTAAAAGGCATAGATGATGGATCCATCGTACAGGGCCGCTTGGCCATGGGTTGCGTCGACGGCCACATCGGTGGTGTCATAGTGCGTGGGCGCCCAATACTGGCAGTGAGTGGTCGTGCAAACGTCGTACCCCTCGGCCGCATGCTTTTGGTTGGTCGCCGCATAGCTGCGGGCAGCGACGGCCTGGGCCTTTAGCGCTTCCAGCGGCCACGAGGGGCTCATCTCGTGGGGCACGACACCCTTAAGGTACTCGTCCATGGTCATGGTGACAATGGTCCCGTCGAGCATCCCCACACGGACGGTGCTGGGCACGGTCGCCACCTGGTAGAGCTCCGCCTCGTCGATCTCGGCAAAGAGCGCCTGGGCCTCGGCTGGCTCCCGCAGCAGCTTGGCCTGGATTACGGCCTCCTGCTCGGCCGTCGGGCTGCGCGGGATCATCTCGAACCCCAACTCTCTGACTTGGCCGGCCAGAGATCGCTGGAGTGTATGCGTCATGCCGATATAGCCATCGGCCTCAGCGCGGACCTCGTGGAGCCCAGGCAGGACCGCCAAAGCATAGCGCCCCTGAGCATCGGTGACGGCCGTCTGCCCCTCGACCTGAATGGTAGCACCCTGGATGGGCGCGCCCGTAGCCAGATCGATGACGGCGCCGGCAAAGCCGGTCGTCTGGGCATGCACACGGGGAAGCGAGCAAGAGACGCACAAAAGGGCGAGACAGAGGGCGGCGAGGACAAGACGGATGCGCAATGTACACATAGGTCAGGCTAGGCAGAGCCGGCCAGGGAGGCCGCTCGGTGAGCTTGGCGAATCGGCTCGGGCAGTTTACAGCCTGTGCCACAACGCAGCACCAGCTCGATCGCCTCCGCCAGGGTCGCTCTGTGCCCCACCGAGACATAGACCGGCTTGACGCGAGACCGCGTTCTCAAGACGGCACCGATCTGCTCGCTGTCGTCCCACAGAGGCGAATAGGAGCCACGCTCCTCACCGGGCTGCTCGTGCGTGCCACAAAGGCGTGACTTGGCGCAGCCCACCGACGGTCGGTCCAAAAGCACGCCGATGTGGGTAGCGATCCCGAATCGGCGCGGATGGGCGCGCCCCTGGCCGTCAAAGAGCAGCACGTCGGGAGTGGTCTCAAGCTGCCCAAGGGCATCCAAGATCACCGGCCCCTCTCGAAAGGAGAGCAGGCCTGGGACATAGGGAAATGAGACCTCGCGTTGGGCGCGGACGGTCTCGAGGGCCTCCATCAGATCCAGCCGCATGACGACCACCGCCGCCCGGGCCTGGCCATCCACCACGCTGACGTCGATGCCAGCCACGGTATCGGCTCGGCCAACGCCAGAGGGCTCAACCACGGCCTGCGACGCCAAGGAGGCCTGAAGCATCACAGCCTCTTTGGGGGTGCAATCCCACCGATGGACGGTCTGAGGAGCAAGCATCCATCCCTCTCGCTGGCCCGCCCGCAATCGCTGGCGAACGGATCACGTCTCGATGACAGAGTTCTCGCCACCAAACGGGTTGGAGACGTAACGGTCGGCGTTCCAGTCATTCTGCCAATCGCTACGGTTCACCAGATACCGAAACTGGTAACTCTTGCCCTGGTTGAGAACCAAGCTGATCTCCCACTCGCCATCGCGCGTGCGCTGCAGCGGGTGGGACGTCCGGCTCCAGTCGTTAAAGTCGCCGACCAGATGAACGGACTCGGCCCAGATGGTCGACGGCAGGCGAAACGTAACGCGGACTTGTTCTCCCTGAGGTTCTCGTAGGATCATCGTTGTTCCTTTTCAGCTTGCTTCTGAGCTTACCACAGAAAGACCGGCCTCGATCGCGGAAGCACCCTTGCTTCCTAGCTCTATTATACGGAAGAGAGCGGCCGGGTGCCACTGGGCGCGTCTCGCCAACCTGATCTTGGGGGACGCTCTTGCAGCGCCGAGGCGCCTCTCGCCCAGCAAAGGACGCTGCTCCCTCGTCCAGGGGTCTCCCCTCTCGGTGCGAAACCGAAGGTTGACCGCCGGCCGTCCCCATGCTACAATCTGGCTAACTGCGGTGAGCAGGAGGAGTAGGCTGTCGAGCGCTGGTAGAGAAGAGGGGTCACCGGCTGAAAGCCCCTCGCGGCAAGCGCAGCTGAAAGTCGCCTGTGAGCAGGCTGGCTGAATAGGTAGGCCAGTCCGGGAACGCCCGTTACAGCGATCGAGCGCGGTGGTGTGCCTGGTGGCCGCCATCGAACTGGAGTGGTACCGCGGAAGGGCTCTTTCGTCTCCAAGAAGACGGATGAGCCTTTTTTTGTTGTGCGGTCAGCCTAGCCCTGACCGGAGAGGAGACCCGATGGATCCCAGAGCACCGCTTCCATCAGAGATGCCCAAAATCTATGACGCCGGGCTGATCGAACAGCCGCTCTACGAGTGGTGGGAGAGGCAAGGGTTCTTTCGCCCTAGCCTCGACCACGAGCGCGAGCCGTT
>DAIRUQ010000025.1:0-31468 GCA_036803245.1 Chloroflexota bacterium
GACCGCGATGTGCGGGCGCCGACGGCTTTTCGGGACGATCGCTGGCTGTACATCTATGGGGGTGACGAGGCGCCGACCCAGCTGTATGACACCTGGGCCGACCCTGGCGAAGAGCTCAATCTCATGCCCGAGCGAGCGGGGCAGGCGCGGGTGATGCATGCCGAGTACCTCTCAGCGCTAAGCCGACTGGGCTGCCCGGAGGAGAGCCTGATGCTGCGGCGGTCGTTTGCACCGTCGCCGAGGGAAGGGCTGCCGCCGGAGCGGCGCATCTAGCAAGACACCCCAGTCGCCGGCGGGGGGGCGCCCGGGGGAGGCGCTGCCGGCAACCAGGGTTGAGCCCATGATAGCGTAAGGGTGCGTCAGTCCTTGACGCGCGTCAGCGAATGGCCGGGGTTGGGTTCGGGTCTCTCGATCTGGCTTGGGCCTGATGGCGCTTGGATGGCACCTCCGGTTGTGCTAGAATCGCAACAGTGGCTCGGGTATCTTTGCACAATGTAATCGGCTCGTGGGCGCAACGATATGGGGAGGATAGGATGGCCAAAAAGACGGTTCGTGATGTGGCCTGGGCGGGCAAAAAGGCGTTGGTACGTTGCGACTTTAACGTGCCCCTGAATGATGATCTGACGATTTCCGACGACACACGCATTGTGGCGGCGGTGCCTACCATCAAGTATCTGGTAGAGCAGGGCGCAGCCGTGATCTTGTGCAGCCACCTGGGGCGGCCCAAGGGCAAGGTGGTGGAGGGCATGCGCCTGACGCCGGTCGCCAAGCGCTTGAGCGAGCTGCTGGGCGGGCAAGTGGTCAAGGTCGATGATTGCATCGGCCCCGAGGTAGAGGCGGCAGCAAGCGCCCTACAGGGCGGCGAGGTACTGCTGTTGGAGAACCTGCGGTTCCACGCGCAAGAGGAAAAGAACGATCCGGTCTTTGCCGAGAGCCTGGCCAAGCTGGCCGACGTCTTTGTGAACGATGCTTTCGGAACGGCGCACCGGGCGCACGCTTCTACCGCTGGGGTGGCGGACTATATCCCGGCCGTGGCGGGCATGTTGATCGAAAAAGAGCTGGCGTTCCTCGGGCAAGCGGTCAGCGATCCCGCGCGACCGTTCGTGGCCATCCTGGGCGGCGCGAAGGTGAGCGACAAGATCAAGGTGATCGAGAACCTACTCGCCAAGGCGGACAAGCTCCTAATCGGCGGCGGCATGGCCAATACGTTCTTCCGCGCCCAGGGCCTGGAGATGGGCGACTCGCTGGTAGAGAACGATAGCCTGGACGTGGCGGCCGACCTGATGGCCAAGGGCGGCGACAAGCTGGTGCTGCCTGTGGACGTGGTGCTGGCCGACGCCTTTGCCGACGATGCCGCGACCAAGGTGGTGCCCGTGGGCGACGTGCCGGCAGGCTGGCGCATTCTGGATATTGGCCCCGAGACGATCAAGCTGTTCGCGGAACAGGTGGAGCAAGCCAAGACGGTGGTGTGGAACGGCCCCATGGGCGTCTTTGAGATGGCGCCATTTGCCCAAGGCACGTTTGGCGTCGCGCGCGCCCTGGCGGCCTCCTCGGCGATCAGCATCGTCGGCGGCGGCGACTCGGCGGCCGCCATCGCTCAGGCAGGCCTCACTGACGAGATCGACCACGTGTCCACCGGCGGCGGCGCATCACTCGAGTTCCTGGAGGGCGCCGAGCTGCCCGGCATCGCGGTCATCGAGGAAAAGTAGGCGTGCCCGCTCACGAGACGAAACGACGCCAGGGGTGGCCCTATGGCTGACAAGGTGCGCCGCATCGCGGTGGTGACGGCCGGCGAGGACTGCCCCGGCTATAACCCATGCATCCGCGCGGTGGTGCGCATGGCCCTGCATCTCGGATGGGAGCCTTGGGGCGTGCGCCGGGGCTTTGCGGGCCTTGTTAAGGGCGAGCTGGCACCGCTGGGCAACCGGCAGATGAGCGGCATCATCGGGCGTGGTGGCACCATCCTCGGCACCACGCCCGCTTGTGGGTTGACCGATGCCGGCGAGCGCCGTGATAGCCTTCGGGCCCTCAACATGGAGGGCATCGGGGCGTTGGTGGTGATCGGCGGCCGCGAGGCCATGCAAGGGGCCTTGGGACTTCAGGAGGCCGACATCGCTGTGATCGGCGTCCCGGCCACCGTGGAGAACGAGCTTCTGGGGACGGACCGCGCCATCGGCGTGGATACCGCCCTGAACACGATTCTGGGCTCTATTGATCATCTCAAAGACACGGCCTCATCGCGACAACTGGCTTTTCTGGTCGAGGTATGCGGTCGCGAGTCGGGATATCTCGCGTTGCAGGCTGGCATCGCCGGCGGCGCCGAGATGGGGTGCCTGCCCGAGCAAGCGTTCGAGCTGGACGACGTCGCCCGCGAGGTGAGCGACTCGTACGTGCGTGGCAAGGAGCACTGCATCATCGTGGTGGCCGAGGGAGCCGATCCTAACGCGGCGGCCATCTATGAGCATCTGGGCGCTCAGAGGGAGCGCACGGGGTTCGACGTGCGGTTGAGCCTCTTGGGTGAGATACAGCGCGGTGGCCCGCCCTCGGCCCAGGATCGCCATCTTGCCACGCGTTTGGGCTCGGAGGCGGTGCGCCGCTTGGCCGAGGGGGACTCGGGCGGGATGGTGGGGATGGTGGATGGGGCGCTGCGCTATACGCCGCTTGCAGATGTCGTGGCGGCGCGCCGGGAGCTGCCTGAGAAAGAGCTGGCCACCGCAGGGATGCTGGCGCGCTAGATCGGGCGGCAGATCCACCGTGGACCGTCGGGGTTGGGTGCATCGGACCTTGACATAGGTATGGGCCCATGCTAAGCTCGTGCGCGACGAAAGGAGCGCCGAACTGGTGCAGATTGACCGGGTTGCCGAGGACGTCTATGTGATGGTAAGTGACCTGTACGCGCAGGTCACTTCGACCATTGTGCTCGATACCGATGTCGCGGTCGTAATCGACACGCTGCCGTTCCCCTCCGAGACACGGCAGATCCTGGCCTTTCTCGAAGAGCATGTCGGCCCCCATGCGCTGGCGTATGTGGTCCTCACGCACCACCATGCGGACCACGTGTTCGGCGCGGGCCTTTTGGGTGGCGAGGTCATCGCTCACGACGCCTGCGCCAAGCTGATGGCGACCCAAGGGCCTAGCATGCTGGCCACCGCCCGGCAAACGAACCCCGCGTTGGCAGAGGTGGAGCTACGATTGCCCAGCATCAGCTTTCGGCAGAGCATGCATCTACATGTGGGCTGGCACCACCTCAGCCTCTTCCACGCGCCTGGCCACAGCGCCGATGGCATTGCGGTCTTTCTGGAAGAGGAAAAGATCCTGGTGGCGGGCGACGCGCTCATGTCGATCCCTTACCTAGTGGGTGGCGATCCCGAGCAGCTCAAGGCCACGCTGCAGAGCTTTGTGGCCTATGAGCCCGACTTTGTGGTGCAGGGGCACGGCCGCGTGCTGCTACGCGGCGAAGTCGAGGAGGCGGTAGAGGCGAGTTGCACCTACATTGACGCGATCGTGGAGCGCGTTTCGGCGCTGGTGCAAGAGGGCGCCCCGCCCGAGAGGCTGCGGGAGATCGACGTGGAGGCTTGCGGTATCCCACGGATCGCGCTGGACGGCCTCGTCGCGCGTCTACATCTCAACAACCTGGTGGATCTCTACAAGCGATACGCTACCGATAGCGCCTAGTGACTCGCTAGGCCATCTCCTCGGGCGCCACCTCGGCGATCCAGCCTCGCTCGCGCAACAGCGCGGTCATCTGCTCAACCTGCTGCCGCCTGGCCTCAGAGTTCTCACTCACGCACTCTTCGTACAGATCCTGCGGATCGACGCCCTCGAGCGTGGGGCTGGCTGCCATGGCGTCGGTGATGAGATCCATCTCACAACGCATGCGTCCCATCACAAAGGCGATCAAGAGCTCGCGCTCCAGGCCTTCGGGGGCGTCGCCCACGTGGGCCTCATAGGCTTGCACGACCGCATCCACCGCGTCGAGGATCTCGGTACGGAAGGCGAACGAGCCATCATCATGAAGCATAACGGGTAGCCTCTTCTCCTTGCGTCGTCCAGCATCGTCGTTGGCATTCTTCTGGACGTGACCTCTCTGGCGCGGGATTATAGCCGTCGGCGGCACAGGCCGCAAGGGCATGGACGCAGGTGCTTGATAGCATTGACAGACGGAGACGGTCCCATTAGCATGGAAGGGTGGATGGCACCCTGGGAAGCTAGCGGCGGCGGGCTCGTCGGGGAGGCTCCTATGGCATGGTGGGATGACCGGGGCACGGGCGTACCGAGGCTGGGCTGGATCGGCTTGGGCGTTGCGCTCTTGATGCTGGTGGGCATGGTCGGCACCCCTCCTTGTGCCGCTGACGGGCCGTCGCTGGCAGTCGAGCCCACGGCGCGGCAGGTGGCGCTCAGCGAGACGTTCAGCGTCACGGTTGTTATCAGCGGAGTCGTGGACCTGCAGAGCCTCGATCTGAGGTTGCAGTACGATCCAACGGTGCTGCAGGTGCAGGATGCCAACCCCTCTACACCCCAGGTTGAGATCGCTCCAGGCGAGCTCTACACCAGCGCCGTCTACCTCCTGAACCAGGCTGATAACGACGTAGGACGGATCGACTATTCCGTAGCGGCGGACGCCTCTCCGCCCTACAGCGGGACGGCCAGCGTGGCAGTGGTGGCGTTCCAGGGGATCGCACCGGGGAGCAGCGCCCTGACCTTTTCGATGCATGACCTGTGGAGCGGCGTCACGCAGACGATTACCCATACCGTGGGCGAGGGTTGGTACACGGTGGCCCCGCCGGTGTATCTGCCGGCCATTCGTCGGAACCATCACACCGGCTATGAGCTGATCGAGAATGGCGACTGCGAGGGCGAGGGCGGCTGGTTCTTCCGTCCCACGATGTACACGGGGGGCTATTCGTCCTTGAGGGCGCATACGGGCGTGCGCTCGTTGCGCACGGGCATCGAGGCGGGCGGGACACAGACGTATAGCTACTCGTCCGCCACGCAGCTGGTGGATGTGCCAGCGGCCTCGCACTCTATGCGCCTGTCGTTCTGGGTTTCCATGGACTCCCTGGATGGCCCAACCGACACCAAAGACCAGCACTATGTGTTGGTGATCGATCCCTGGCTAAACTATCATTATCTGGTCTTTCGACAGGGAGCCAGCGAGGCGCACCAACCAGCGTGGACGCAGTACGTCTTTGACGAGTCGTTGCTGGATGCATTCAAGGGCCAGCAGGTGCAGCTCCACGTGGAGACGCACAACGATGGCTTTGGCGCGCGTTCGGTGATGTACGTCGACGATGTGAGCTGGCTCTACTGGCCATAGGCCCAAAGATGCTGGCAGGAACACAGCCCAGCGCCATAGGCGCTGGGCTGTTCGCTATGGTGGGTTAGGCGGGGGCGACTCCCTTGAGGCTGAGGGCGATGCGCTGACGGTCGCGGTCGACCTGAAGGATGCGCACCTGGACCACCTGGCCCGTGCGGACCACGTCACGGGGGTCGCGCACAAAGTGGTCAGCCATCTGGCTGATATGCACCAGGCCATCCTGCTTGACCCCGATATCGACAAAGGCACCGAAATCGACCACGTTGCGGACGGTGCCCTTGAGGATCATACCCTCGCGGAGATCGTCCATGGTGAGGAGGTCGCTGCGGAGGATCGGCGGTGGCAGCTCGTCGCGGGGGTCGCGGCCAGGTTTGAGCAGGTTCTCGACCATGTCTTGCAGGGTGGGCAGGCCGACACCCAGTTCCTGTGCGACTCGGGCTGGTTTGGTGGTGGCGCTCAGGCGCTGCCAGGCGGCGTGTATGTCTTGAGGGACCAAGGGACTGACGGTGACGCCCAACCGTTCCAGGAGGGCGGCGCAGGCCTGGTACGACTCGGGATGGATAGCGGTGTTGTCCAGTGGCTGGCCGCCCCCTCGGATGCGCAGGAACCCCGCGGCCTGCTGAAAGGTCTTGGGGCCGAGCCCTTTCACCTGGAGCAGCTCGTGGCGGGAACTGAACGGCCCGTTGGCGCCGCGATGGGCCACGATGCTCTCGGCCAGGGAGGCCCCGAGGCCCGATACGTGCTGCAGCAGGGCGGGCGAGGCGGTGTTGAGATCGACGCCGACCTGGTTCACGACGCTCTCGACGACGGCATCGAGGGCCTGTGAAAGCGCGGTTTGGTCGACGTCATGCTGGTAGAGGCCGACGCCGATAGACTGCGGCGGGATCTTGACCAGTTCGGCCAGGGGATCCTGGAGGCGGCGGGCGATGCTGACGGCGCCACGGATCGAGACGTCCAACGTCGGTAGCTCGGCGGCGGCCAGAGGCGAGGCCGAGTAGACCGACGCCCCCGCCTCGCTGACCATGACGTACTGCACGGGGGCGCCGTCGGCGATGAGGTCCGCCGCCATGGCTTCGGTCTCGCGGCTGGCGGTGCCGTTGCCGATGGCGACCAGCGCGACGTTGTGGGCCTTGATGAGCTCGCGGCAACGACGGGCCGCCTCGTCGCGGCGGTTCTGCGGCGGGTGCGGGTAGATGGTCGTGTGCTCCAGCAGCGCTCCCATCTCGTCAACGATGGCGACCTTGCAGCCCGTTCGGTAGGCGGGGTCAATGCCCATCACGCGGACGCCATGGATAGGGGGCTGTAGAAGCAGGTCGCGGAGGTTTTCGGCAAAGACCGCGATGGCGTGCTGCTCGGCAAGCTCGGTGCGTTGCGCGCGCAGGTCCCGAATCACGGCGGGTAGGAGCAGGCGGCGATAGCCGTCCTCTAGGGCGAGATCGAGATGGACGGTGAGGGAGGAGGCTATGCCACGTCGAAAGCGGGCGGCCAGCATGGCGAGTAGCGCATCATCGGCCAGGTTCACCTGAACCTTGAGCACGTTCTCGCGCTCGCCACGGTTGATGGCGAGGAGACGGTGCGGCGGGATGCTGGCCAGGCGCTCGGCATAGTCGGCGTAGGCGTCATAGGTACCTTGGGGATCCTGGGCGTCGGCGCGGCGCGTGACGACGATCTCACCCGTGCGCAGGGCTAGATTGCGCGCTTCGGCTCGGGACGGGGCGTCCTCGGCCACCGTCTCGGCGACGATGTCGCGGGCACCAGCCAAAGCATCCTCGGGCGTTGGCACCTCGTCGGAGAGGTGCTGCTGACCGAGACGCAGCAGAGCGGCCTCGTCGGTGTCCTGAGCCAGGATGCGCCGCGCCAACGGCTCCAGGCCGCGCTCGCGGGCCACCGTGGCGCGGGTACGCCGCTTGGGCTTGTAGGGTAGGTAGAGGTCCTCCACCGTCTGGAGCTGGTCGGCTGCGCGGATCTGCTCCTCCAGCTCGGGAGTGAGCTTACCTTGAGAGTCGATAGAGGCCAGCACGGTGTCTTTGCGCTCGTCCAGGTGGCGCAGGTACTCGGCGCGCGATGCCAAGGTACGGAGCTGCTCCTCGTCCAGGCCAGCGGTGGCCTCTTTGCGGTAGCGGGCCACAAAGGGGATGGTGTTCCCCTCGTCCAGCAGGGCCAGGGCGCGGGCAACGGCGGCGGGCTGGTGCGCGAGCTCGGCGGCGATGATGGCTGCATAGTCGGTGTTGGGCACGATCTCCTCCTCCCTGTCGGGCGAGTATAGACCGAGCGGCAAGGGCTGTCAGATTCACCTTGACCATGACGCGGGGCGCCCCTACAATGCGTGCCACTCGAACAAGGAGGCAGGCATGTTAGGCGATGGGTTGGCAGGATGGCTGGGCTGGGGCCTCAGCGGAGCGACGTTGGTGGCCCTGGTGGTGACCATCGTGCTGTTCCGTCGACGCCTGGCGCGGGTAGAGGCGGCATTGTCGCGGTTGATGGGCGATAGTTCGGGCGGCTCGCTGGAGGAGGTGTTGTACGAGCACGTGGATCGCGTGCGACACGGCGTGGCGGTGGCCGAGGAGGCCCGCGCCGAGGTGCGGGCCTTATTGCCCCAGGTGCGGTCGTCCTTCCAGCATCGGGCGCTGGTGCGCTTTGACGCCTATGGCGACGTGGGTGGTGAGCAGAGCATGGCGCTGGTGTTAGCCGATGACCGTGGCGACGGGGTGCTGCTGACCTGCCTGCACGGGCGCGAAGGCACCCGCGTATATGGCAAGCCATTGGCGGGCTGGTCGAGCGAGTATCATCTCTCGGACGAGGAAAAGCAGGCGGTAGAGCGGGCGCGGCAAACGCCGTCTGACGCTGGGTGACGTGCCGATGGAGGTGACGATGCAGCGGGTGATGTCGCAAGAGGCACGGTCACGGTATCTGTGCTTGCCCGTACGCCGCGAGGGGGCACTGGCCAAGGCCGAGATCCGCGTGGATGGCCAGGTGCGACGCTCGTTCGATGTCCCGCTCACGAACGGCCAGCCTGATTTCTGGGTGGGGGCCGATCTGGGGGCCTTCCAGGGGCGGCAGGTGGAGCTGTGGGTGGACGATGCGACGCTAGCCAACGCGCCTGTGCGGCAGGCGGATGCGATCCCTGGCACCGATGATCTCTATGGCGAGCGCTATCGTCCCCAGTTCCATTTCACTGCTGCGCGGGGCTGGCTGAACGATCCCAACGGCCTGGTGGCCTATGGCGGCACCTACTATCTCTTTTTCCAGCATGACCCCTATGCCAACCATGGCAGTGGTCGGAACAAGCACTGGGGGCTAGCGACCAGCCACGACTTGGTCCACTGGCGCGAGGTGGGCGACGCGCTGTATCCCGACGCGCTGGGTGCGTGCTGGAGCGGCTCGGCCGTGGTGGATTGGCGCAACAGCTCGGGGTTGGGCGATGGGGTCACGCCGCCCTTGGTGTGCGCCTACACCTCTGCGGGGGAGCCGTTCACCCAATCGCTGGCGTTCAGCGCCGATGGCGGCGGCACCTGGCAGCCCTATGACGGCAACCCAGTAGTGCAGCACCTGCGGGCGGAGAACCGTGACCCCAAGGTGATCTGGCACGAGCCCACCGAGTGTTGGATCATGGCCCTCTATCTGGACGGCAACGCCTATGCCCTGCTGCGGTCGCATGATCTGCGCCGGTGGGAGCTGATCCAGGAGCTTACGCTGGCGGGCGCGACAGAGTGCCCCGACTTTTTCCCGCTGGCCTTGGATGGCGATCCCGAAGCTCTCCAATGGGTGTTCTGGGGCGCCAACGGCACCTATCTGGTGGGAAGTTTCGATGGCGAGCGGTTCACTCCCACCCAGGCCCCCGCGCGTCTGGCGGGCAGCGGCGACGCCTACGCCGCCCAGACGTGGAGCGACATCCCGGTTGAGGATGGTCGACGCATTCAGATAGCGTGGCTGAGGGGCGACCTGCCTGGCATGCCCTTTACCCAGCAGCTGACGTTCCCGCACACGCTGACGCTGCAATCCACCGAGCGGGGCATGCGTCTCGCAGCCGAGCCGGTGGGCGAGATCGCGGGGCTGTACGCCAGTACGCACCGATGGGACGAGCTGGCGGTGTCAGCCGGGCGCGATCCGTTGGCTGGCGTGGAGGGCGACCTGCTGGATGTGCAGGCTCGCGTGCTAGTGCCAGAGGGAAGCGGGTTCGACCTGCTAGTGGGCGGCGTGCTAGTGCGGTATGATGGTGAGCGGGAGACGCTGCATTGCGATGGCCGCACCTGCTGCTGTCCGCGGCGCGATGGTGTGGTGGATCTGCGCGTTCTGGTGGACCGTGCCTCCATCGAGCTGTATGGGGCGGGCGGACTGGCGGTGATGCCGCTGCGGGTGCTGACCGAGCCGGTCGGCCGGACGCTGCGGGCCATTCCGCATGGCGATGAGATGGTGTTCCGCTTCCTAGAAGTGTGCACGCTGCGGTCCATCTGGTAGCGTCGGTGCCGGGCGTGGCTTGCGCGAGCGCTGCGGACGGGCTGGACAGAGTGGACGAGGGAGGGACCGCTGATGGGCTGGTTGCGCAAAGGCACAGATGAGGACCTCAAGATCGACAACCTGATCGCGGCCGGAACGACGATTCAGGGGGGCATCAAAGCGCGGGGGAATGTGCGCATCGACGGGGGGCTCGAGGGCGAGCTCTCATCGGATGGGCACGTGCTGGTGAGCAAGGGCGCCGAGGTGCGGGCGAGCCTGGCCGCCCAGTCGGCGCAGGTGGCGGGCGTCGTCCATGGCGACATCCGGGTGGAGCGACGCCTGGAGATCCTGCAGACGGGCCGGGTGTGGGGAGACGTGCAGGTGGGCTCGCTGCAGATTGCCGAGGGTGGGCTGCTGCGGGGGGCTTGTGTGATGAGCGGCGAGGAAAAGCCCGGGCGCCGCCGACGAGAGGGCCGGGAGCCCGGCGACGAGGGCCCGAGCGCCGAGACGGAGCAGTAACGTTTGGAGGCCTAGTGCAGACAGCCATCTTTGTAGATGCGGATGTCCTGCTACGTGATAGCCAGCTAGATCCGGGCGACCTGCCAAAAGAGTGGGCGTTGGCGCCGGCGACATTGGAGGCGATGCGCGCGTTGAGCCGAGGCGACGACCTCGTGCTGCTCTATGGCGACACCGGCCCAAAGGGCGAGTCGCGCAGCGTGCTGCTGCAGTTGGTGGCTCAGGTGACGGCGGGCGGGGGCGAGATCGATGCGCTTATCGTCTGCCCCCACGAGGACGGAGAGGGCTGCCAGTGCTGGGCCGACTCGCCCGGCTTGATTTGGGTGGCGGCTCTCCAGTTCGACCTGCGCTTGGAGGCATGCTATCTGCTGGCCGATAGCCAGCGGGGGGTGGCTACGGCGCGGGCCGCCGGCGTGCGGGCTGTGCTGCCGCTGGGCGCGCGAAGCGTTGAGGAGGCCATCGGCGCCTTTCCCCGCTACAAGGATTTCCCCCTGGCCATGGATCTGGCCAAGGCGCTCTACTATGTCGAGACCGAGAGCGCCATTGCCGAGGAGCTGGGGCATAGCCGCGACCGAGCGCCGGCCATGCCGACGGCAGAGTCGCTCTATGCCGACCCCGACTGCCTGCCCGAGCTACACCTGCTCTCGGCGCGGGCTGAGGCGGTGCGTACCTCGCTGCGCAAGGCGCGAGTACAGCTCAAGGACGTGGGTCGCTGGATGAGTTTTTTCGTGGTCGGCGTGGTTGGCCTGGGGCTGGGCATCGCCTACCTGCTCACACACCTCTACCGCGAGCAACCGTTCCCCGATTGGGTGTACTGGGTGACGCTGCAGTTTATCCCGCGGCCAGTGCGGGGCGGCCTGTTTGTGGCGGTGGGGGCCGTGATTCTCTTTTTTGCCGTTCGGAGCCTCTACCGGTCACCTCTCTTGGATCCCTGGCGCCGCCGGGTAAAGCCGCGGTAAGGGCCGCCCTGTCAATCTTGAGGGGAGGGAGCGCCCTCTGCTGCTACTGCCGCCGGTGACCGGCGAACCCTGGTTGCCTGCTGGTACGGCGTGTGCAGGTGGAGCATCGCGTGCACTCGTTCGGGATCGACCCTCGCGACAGAACCCTGCAACAGGTTAGTTGGTGCGGTTGCGTTCGCTGCCCGATTGTCCCTTCCCGCCGCTCTACGATGGTCTTCGGCCCCAGGCGCGCACGGTGCAGAGAGCAGGGGTTCAGCGGAGCACAGGCATGTGTGGCTGATGGTGTGGGGCTCACACGTGGCAAAGCTTCGGCAGCCAATGGCGCATCGCAGCGGAAACGGGCTAGTCGCGGCCTTTGCGGTTCACGCCGGTGATCGCGCTCAGAACAAAGCTCACGACGCTGATGATCAACGCCGCGAGGATGGCCGTGCCAAAGCCATCGACGGTGATGCGCGCCCCGATTAACGGGCTGAGGAACTCGGCCAGCAAGAGCATGACGCCGTTGATGACGAGCGTAAAGGCTCCCAGGGTGAGCAGGATCACGGGGCATGTGAGGAACTTGAGCAGGGGAGCGATCAGGGCGTTCAGGAGCCCGAGGACCAGCGCCACTCCGAAAAAGTCCCAGGCCGTGGTGGCGCGAATGCCTGGTACGATCTGGACGGCGGCATAGACGGCCACCGCGTTGATGAGCCAACGGATCAGAAGCTTGCGCATGGCAACCTCGGTTAGCAGCCCTGCCTAGAATCGATCGTGCCAGGGTGCCGCTAGTCGCTAGACACTTGGCTAATCCACAAAGATCTCGACGCGCTCGTTGTCTTCTGGATCCTCGACGTCGATGATCTTGCCGACCGTGCCCTGCTTGATGGCCTCCATGATCTCGCCGATCTCCATGTCATCCAGCTCGGGGGCAAAGCGGGCGCCGAGGCGCATCCCCACATTGACGAGCCCCATGGGAATGTTCACGTTGACCTTGCGTCTGCCCGTGGCGAGGTCGGTGACGTGGACCCGGAACCACTTGGGCATCCGCGAGTGGGCGGTGGCCTCTTCGGCGTCGTCGGCCTCGTCCAGCGCCTTGAGCAGCTTGACGCCCTCGTCGGCGCTGATGGTGCCGGTCTCGATCATCTTGAGGATCTGCAGTCTGTCATCCTGTTCGCTCATCTCTCCTCCTGTTCCGCGCTAAGAGACGGCCCGGCGGCGCGATCGCCGTGGGGGTTCCCAGATCATCCCATATAGCTTGCGCAAGGGCGCGAATCCCAGCGTCTGCAAGGCGGCCATCAGATCGGTCTCCTGGTCTGCGACCTCTGCCACAATCTGGGCCCAGGAAGCGTTCCCCAGCTTGCCAACCGTGGCCCGCACCAGCGGTGGGGCCAGTTGGGGCGCATGATCGCCCGTCAGATGCATCTTCAGGCCCAGGGTGCCGCTCCCCATCGGCTCTAGATGCGCATAGCCGACCACGCTGCGGGACGAGCGAGCCACCAAGGTGTGAGGGATGGTGAGGCCTAGGCCCTGCGCCGGAAGCCAAAGGATCCGCTGCCAAAGGCCCAACCCCAGGTCACTGCGGCGGATTGGCTGGAGCTCTCGGAGGGCGTCCGGCTGGTGTTGGCGGGCTAGCTGCAGCACCTCCTTGGCCTCACCGAGACGGGGCGGCCCAATCTGCGGGTGGTGGGGGGCTCCAGAGTAGCCCAGGTCGTAGCGCGCCAAGCGCATTTCCTGGATGGTCTCGTAGACAGCAAAGCCGCGATGGCGGTAGAGCGTGACGGCGGGCTCGTTGTCACTGCGCACCTGCAGCCGCACGCAACGGGCGGATGCATCGTCCAGGTAAGCCAGGGCAGTGTCCATGAGCCGACCGGCGATGCCGCGGCCGCGGTACGCGGGCAGGACTGCCACGTTGCTGATGGTCCAGCCGCCAGAGATATCAGCGTCGCGGTTGATGGACACGTTGCCCACCAGCAGATCGTCCTCGAACCAGACGAACCCGTCGAGCAGCGGCGCGATGCGCTCGGCAAACCCAAGGAAAGCCGCCATGGAGGCGTATTGGCGGAGCCGTTCGACCAGGTTGCTGCCCGTGAGGGCCAGCTCGGGCCCGTAGGAGGTCTCGATCAGATCGGCGAGGGCGGGTAGATCGGTGGCTGGGCGGATGCGTCGCAGCTCGCTGCGGGGGCGCGGCGGTGTGATGACGGCGGCGGTCATGTCGTCTTGCCCTTGAGCAGATGCACGGCCTCGGCCGCGCTGATCTCGCCCTGGGAGAGGCGTTCCAGAATCGAACTGCGGTCGACCGCAGGCGGCGACTCGTCGTCGGTCTCAAACCCCAGGGCGCGGATGAGATCGTGCAGGCGGTTACGGACGGTAGGGTACGAGATCCCCATCTCTTCTTCCACGCGGGTGATCTTGCCCTCGCAACGGATAAAGGTCAGAGCAAAGCAGAGTTGCTCTTGGGTGAGCTGGCCGAATCGCCCTAGGCCGAAATGCCCGTGAATCGCGGTGTCGCAGGCGGGGCAGTAGAGCACCGTGGCCTCGAGGGTGTCACCACATACGGGACACTGTCCGATGACGCTGTGCTGCATCTGCGCCTCCCCCGAACGTACCTCAAGGATATCAATCTATCTATCAAAGATTCTAATGTCTTCTGTCAATCTTGTCAAGGTGTTTCTGCTGGCGGAACGGCGCGGCCAACCACATCGCCCACGAGGATGCGCTGGACCTGGCCCGACGGGTGGGTCACGAGCAGGGCGCCGTCGGCGTCCACGTCGGTGGCGGTGCCTTCCAGAACGCCTTGGTCGGTGGCGATGCGGACGGACTGTCCCAGCGTCACGAGATGCTGTCGCCAGAGCGCTACGGGAGACCAGCCTCCCAGCATTCGCGCATAGAGTGCGTCGGCGCGCTGCAGCAAGTCCACGAGCAGAGGAAGGCGCGCCACCGGGCGTCCCAGCTCCCCGGCCAGGCTGGTGGCGGGCGTCATGACATTGGGTAGCTCCGCGGCGTCCAGGTTCACGTTTAGGCCGATGCCGACCACGATGGTGACGAGCTGGTTGCCTTGGGCCTGGAGCTCGGTGAGGATGCCGCCGGCCTTGCGGTCCCCGATGAGGATGTCGTTCGGCCACTTGATGCCGGCAGCCAGGCCGGTGGTCTCGGCGATTGCCTCGACGGCGGCAATGGCACAAAGCATGGTGGCGCGCTGCGCTTGATGGGGCGCCAAAGGGGGGCGCAGGATCAGCGAGAGTAGCAGCGAGCTGTGGGGCGGTGCGTGCCAGATCCGCGTCAGTCGGCCGCGCCCACGGGTCTGGTGCTCGGTAAGGACCAAGGTCCCATCAGGCGCCCCGCTACTGGCCAACTCCAAAGCGCGCCGGTTGGTCGAGTCGATGCTTTCGTAGAACTCGACCGACTGAGCGAGACGCCGAGTGCGCAGGCGACTGTGCAGCGCCTCGGGGGTGATGGCCTGGCGGGAGTCGACAGCGGGATCCATCTAGGCCAAACCGATCGTTTGGAGCCAGGCCAGATCCCAGTCGATCCCGAGGCCGGGCGTGTCGGGGCAGCGGACCGTGCCATCGGCCTGAATCGGCATGGGCTGGCGGAATCCGACCTGGAACCCCTCGGCTTGCCAGAAGGGGCCGTCGTCCATGTACTCGAGCCAGGGGGCGTGGTGCGTGGCGCAAGAGAGATGGAGACCGATCATGAATCCCACGCCGCTCTTGCCATGGTGGTACACGAACGGTAGCTCGTCCGCCTCGCAGAGGGCGGCGATCTTGAGCATCTCTGATGGGCTACCGCCGGTGATGGGGTCGGGCTGGATCAGGTCATAGACCCCGCTCTGTAGCAGGTCGCGGTAGGCGCGCAGACCGGTCAGCGCCTCGCCTCCGGCGATGGGTACCTGGGCTTGCTCGCGGAGCGTGCGACCCTCTTGAGGCAGCGCATAGGCCAGCGGCTCCTCCAGCCAAGCCACGTCGAGGGCGGCCAACTCGCGGGCGGTGGCCAGGGCGCGATCGAGATCCCAGGTGACGCCGGGGTTGGGCGCACCCGGCAGCTTTTGAGATTGGTTGGCGTCCACCATGATGGCCATGCGATCGCCGACGGAGCGGCGGCAGGTCTCCACGAGACGGATGTCATCAGCGATGGTGTCGCCGCTCAGGCGAAGCTTGACGGCACGATAGCCGCGTTCGAGGTAGGCGAGGCAGTCCTCGGCGCGCTCCTCGGTGGTCCGGGCGTGGTGTACGGTGCTGGCATAAACGGGAACGCTGTCGCGGGCGCCGCCCCATAGGCGGTAGAGAGGCGTCTCCAGCGCCTGGCCGATCAGATCCCACAGGGCCACGCCGACGAAAAAGAAACGACCATGCGGTCGGAGCTGGCGCAGCAGCGTGGCGTGGGCGTCGCTGGTCAGGAGCGGCTGGCCCTCCAGCTTGGGCGCCACCAGCTGCTCCACCTGCTGGGCGGTGACAGGTAGGTGGGGCGAGTACTCGCCATCCATGCTGACGGCCCAGTGGCCGTCGCTGGTCTCAATGCGAACCACACAATAGTCGCGGGTATAGATTGGCCTGCCAGGATCCCATGGCGTGATCAGCCCGCAGGAAAAGGGCACATCCCGTAGCTCAATGGCGCGAACGGACGTGATGGTGACTGTGTCATTGGCGATCATGTCATGCTCCGGTTAGAGGCCTTGGGCTAGTCGCGAAAGATCGGCAGTCGGCCGCTCATGCCGCCATCGCAGAGGATGGTCTCGCCGATGATGAACTCGGCGTCGTCGGAAGCCAGAAACGCGCACAATCGGCCAATATCCTCGGGAAAGCCCACCCGGCCCAGTGGAACCCACCGGGCGGATCGCTGGCGATCGTAGGCGGGGTTCTCCTCATAGTAGCGTGGCACCTCAATGATGCCCGGGGCCACCCCGACGACGCGGATGCCCAAGGGCGCGAGCTCGATGCCCAGCGAGCGGGTGGTGGCGTTGATGGCGCCTTTGGTGCCGTCATAGAGAGACGAACCCGGCGTAGAGAGCTGCCCGTGCACCGACGACATGTTGATGATCACCCCGCCACCGTGGTCGCGCATGTGTAGGGCGGCCCGCTGCGAGGTCAGGTAGAGGCTGCGGAGATTGGTGTGATAGATCTCGTCAAAGGTCTCAGGCGTGATCTCGAAAAAGCTCTGGACCAAGGTGCGACCGCTGTTATTGACCAGGATATCCAGCCCGTCCAGGGCCTGGATGGCGTCGTCCACCAGGCGCTGGCACTGGGCGACGTCGGTGAGGTCGGCCTGCAAGGCGACGGCCTGGCGGCCGAGGTTCTGGATCTCAGCCACTGCCTCAAGGGCGCCGGCCTGGCTGCTGTGGTACGAGAGCGCAACTGAGGCGCCCTCGCGGGCCAGCGCCAGTGCGACGCCGCGCCCGATGCCGGTGCCTGCGCCGGTGACCAGGGCACGCTTGTTGGCCAGACGCATGGATCCCTCCTCGGCTAGGCCTGGTGGAGGCGGCGCAGATAGCCGCCCAGGAGCGACCAAAGCTCGGTGTAGCGGTGATAGCGCTCGGTGTAGGCTGCGTGAGCCGAGCGGCTGGGCTCATAGCTGCGCTCGACGGCGACCATGGCGTCGACGCCCTCCTGAATCGATGCAAAGGCGCCGCTGCCCACGCCGGCCAAGATCGCCGCGCCCAGAGCGCCGGCTTCGGTGATGCGTGGCTTTTCAAAGGGCAGACCCAGGATGTCGGCCGATAGCTGCACCCAGGCGTCGCTCTTGGAACCGCCGCCTACCGCTCGGAAGCGATCAATCTGCATGCCGGCCGCGGGGAGGCCTTCGACGCACTCTCGCAAATAGTAGGTGGCGCTCTCGAGGATACCCTTGAGAATGTCGCCGCGGGTGGTCTCGAGGCGCAAGCCGGCGATGGCGCCACTGGCGTCGGCGATGAACTCGGGTGGGCCGGTGGGCGCGAAATAGGGCAGCGACATCACCGAGCTGGGCTCGACGGGCATCTCGGCGATGAGCTCGGTATAGATGTCACGGCCGGCGGCCTTGGCGCGGTCGCGTTCGATGGGCGCAAAGGTGTCGCGATACCACTTGAAGAGCGAGCCGCCGTGGTTGTAGAGAAAGCTGACCAGCCGGTCGGGGGCGGCATGGTGCTCGGTGTTGAGGCCTCGGGGCAGCATGACGGCTGGATCCTGGGGCTGGCGAAAGACGGGCACGATGCAGATATAGGTGCCCATGCCGTACATGGCGCTGCCCTCGTCTAGGACGCCGCTGCCCACCGCATTGGCGCACTGGTCATGGGCGCCGGTGACGATGGCGACGCCAGGCTGCAGCCCCAGTTCGGCGGCCCTGCGGGGTGAGACGCGACCCACCCGCGTGCCGGCAGGGACGGGCCGCGGCAGGACGGCGCCGTCGATGCCGCCCAGCGCCAGCAGCTCGGGGCTCCAATCGCGGGAGGCCAGGTCGAACAGGAGGGTGCGATTGGCCAGGCTATAGTCCACGGCGGGCTCGGCGCCGAGCAGGTAGCCGACCAGGCTGCCCCAGGGGAGCCAGTAACGGGCCTGCGACCAGAGGTCGGGCTGGTTGTGCTGAATCCAGAGCAGCTTGGGTAGGCTAAAGTGGTTGCCCAGGGCGTTGCCGTTGATGCGGTACAAGGCTTGGTCCGAGATGGCCGCGGCGAGCTCGGGTAAATAGTCCTGCCCGCGGAGGTCAAAGTTCAGCAGCGATGGCCCCAAGATGCGACGATCGGCGTCCACGGGGGCCAGTGCCTCTCCCAGAGAGGATGCGGCCAACGCTGTGACGGGGTCATCGGCCGTCTGATCGGCGACGGCGCGGATACAGGCGCGGACTTTGGCCCAGACCTCCTGGGTGTCCAGCTCGGCCCAGCCGGGCTCGGGGCGCTGGACGTCATACTCGCGATAGGCCTCGGCCAGCAGGTTACCCTGCAGGCCAAAGGCGACGGCTTTGCAGCCAGTGGTGCCGATATCGATTCCTAGCAGGCTCATGCCCTCGTCCTTGCGTGTTGGGTGCTGTCCGGCGGGCGCGCATACGTCGCTAGGCGCCGGTGACCTTGGCGCAGGTGGCGGTCAGCCCCAGCTCGTCATGGAGCAGGTAGCGAGTGCGCTGGTAGACCGCTTCTTGGGCGGCCTCGACCGAGTCGCTCTCGGCGAGGACGCGCTCATACACCTGGCGGATGTCCGTGCCGATGTTCATCTTGGCGATGCCCCGAAAAAAGCTCTCCCGCACATAGTAGCGCTGGATGCCAGAGCCTCCGTGCAGCACCAGGGGCACGTTGGCGGCCTGGTTGAGCTTGGCCAGGTGGTCCAGATCCAGGCGGGCCTCCACCTTGGCCTGATCGCGCTTGGCGGCCGAGACGGCGCCGTGGATGTTGCCAGCCGCGATCGAGAGCCAGTCGCAGCCAGATTCCTGCACAAAGCGGCGGGCCTGCTCGACGTCCGTGAAACCCTGGCCCGAGGCGAAGAGCTCCTCGTAAGGGGGCAGGGGGCCAGCCTCGTGGCCTAGCACGGCCCCCAGTTCGGCCTCGCAGGGCACGTCGGCTTGGTGGGCGAGCTTTGCCACCTGCCGCGTGGCGGCAATGTTCTCGTCCAGGGGCAGGCGCGAGCCGTCCACCATGACCGAGTGGTAGCCTAGCTCGATGGCCTTGGCGATGATGGGGAGATAGTCGACGCGCTGGTCGTCCTCGTCGATAACGGGGACGTGATCCAGGTGGAGGCGCACATGCGTGGGCGCCTCGCTCTGAAAGTAGGCCTCGGCGACGTATTCGGGGCCCTGGGCCGCGAATTTCGTCCATTCCAGGCGCGCCGTAGCGATGAGCGCAAAGGCATCCTCGTCCACGACGGCGCGGACGACGGGCTCGACCATGGGCAGGTAGGGCACGTTGAACGAGGGAACCACGAGCCCTGCCTGCCAGGCGTTGCGGACGGCGGTAGCGACGGAAAACGATGTCACGTTGCTCCTATCTGGGTGGCTTAGCAGCGAAAGAGATCGACGTCATGCCCGAGATAGTAACCCACGGCCTCGGCGACGGCTTCCATGACGTGCCCAGGCGTGATGCTGACGTGATGACGGTAGCCCGTGCGGCCGAGGTGCAACAGCACGTCCTGTAGCCCAGGGATCTCGGCCACGCCCGCGCAACCAAAGAACTCGGTGGGAATGGGGTCCTCGGTAAAGCGACCCTCGCCCAGGTAGAAACGCAGGCGCCCCTCTTGGGTCAGCAGGCCAGCATAGGTCATGTCCATTGGCTTGATGCGGCCCTGGTTGGGGCCATAGCTCTTGCCCTCGCCGATGGCGTTGGCGAGAATGGCGTGATCGGTGACGGTGCCCTGGCCAGCCATCAAGCTGGCGGGGACGGGGCCGCAGTGGAAGAGGATGCACTTGTCGTCTTCCTGGCCATAGTTGTTGTTCCAGTCGAGCAGCGCGGGGGCCTCTCCCGAGGCCAGCGAGAGGGCGTACATGGCGATGGCGCCCGCCACGTCCACCTCGCAAGCGGCGGGAATGCCGCAGTCGTTGAGCAGCCCCAGCAGCACGCATGGGGAGACGCCCAGAGCATGCTCCATCTCGTTCCAGCAGCGAATAGCCAGCGCATCCATCTGATACTCGGCGATGATCTCGTCGAGGATCGTGGCGAGGCGGGCCAGTTGCTCCATGGCGCGCTCGGGAACGGCCTCCCACGAGGCAAAGCCCGCCAACTGCTTCTTCTTGGCGGCCAGAGCGGGCGCATCAGCGGCGAGATCCTTGACGCGAGCGAACACCTCGGACAGGTCCAGGGTCTCACAGGTGATGCCAGCGCGCTGGAGGGCGACCTCGTCCACGCGGACCGTCTTGAAGGGGGTGGTGCGAGCGCCGATAGCGCCGACCACCATGCGCGAGAGACCTTTGGTAACGCGGCAGACGCGGTCGAAATAGTCGATGGTCTCGGCAAACTGCGGGTCCTGGGGGCTAACGACGTGCGGCTTGCGGATGGTGAACTGCACGCCAGCCTGGACGAAAATGTCCATGACGGACATCTTGCCGCAGAAGGCATCGCGACGCAGCGCAGGCTGCATCTTGTCCATATCATCGGGATAGGCCTGGATTAGGATGGGCACGCCCGCATCTTGCAGGGCGGCCAGCGCGCCGTTCTCGTCGCCAAAGTTGGGCAGCGAGAGGATAACGCCGTCAAACTCGCCACGATGCTCGTCCAAGAAGCGGGCGTACTTGCGGCCTTCCTCGGCGGTCTCGACTGCGCCGTAACGGGTGGCCTCTTCGGGCATCACGAGCACCTCGTGCCCCCACGAGCGGAGCAGCGCGGGGATGTCACGGCGCGGCTCGGCGATGAGCTGAGGGGGGAACATGCCACGGTTGCCGACGAACAGGGCAAAGCGACTCTTTTGGGTCATGGTGATACCTCTTTTCCTAGCCAAAGACCTGATGCATGCGATCGCAATAGTAGCGGACGTTATCCCATTCGGCGTCGGGCGGAATGCGATGGTCGGGGCAGGGGATGTAACCGCCCAGCTCGACCAGCGGCTTTAGTCGGTCGATCTCGGCATCGATGGCGGCACGATCTTGCGCAAAGACCTTTTTGTCGGTGCCGCCCACGCCGCGAACCTGACGGCCGTACTTTTCGCGCCAAGGGGCGATGCTGGCCTCCCAGGTGCCGACCTCGATGGGGAACATGGTGTTCACGCCGTTCTCGAGCCAGATGGGGACCAGGGCGTCGATCTTGCCGTCACAATCGAGCGACACGATGTCGAGCCCGTACTGGCCGACCAGCTCGGTGATGCGGCGATAGTGCGGGCCCACCTTGGCGGCAAAGGTCTTGGGGCTGATGAGGGGGCCCGTCTTGAAGCAGATGTCCTCCCAGAAGTGGGCAAAGTCGAACTTGGCGCCGCTCTCGAGGGCCGCCTTGACGCACTGGTAGCAGAGCTCTCCCACCGTGTCGATGATCTCGGTAAAGAGGTCGGGATCGTCCACCTCGAGGTAGGCCGCCCCCGTGATGCCCAGCATGTTACGGATGTTGCCATAGAGGCTGCCGCAGTGGAGTCCATAGAGATAGTCGCGGTTGTCTTCCTGGAGAAAGGCGAGGCCGCCCT
Source organism: Chloroflexota bacterium (assembly GCA_036803245.1). Taxonomy (GTDB): domain Bacteria; phylum Chloroflexota; class Anaerolineae; order UBA1429; family UBA1429; genus DAIRUQ01. The sequence continues at coordinate 21,270 of DAIRUQ010000025.1, forward strand.
CGTCCCAACGGACCATCTGGTCGTTGACGCGAACCCACCCCTTGGTCACGCGATCAGGCGTGAACTGGAGGCGATGGCGAAAGTGATCCTCCCAGGCGGCACGGTCCTTGAGCAGGTGGTCAAACTCGGGCGGCGCGGCGCCCGTAGCGCCTGGCTTGACCAGGACGATGACGCCCTCGGCGTTGACAACCTTGGCCGACCCGTCGGGAAGCTCCTCGATCACACGGCGCTGAAAGGGTGGCAAGAGAAAGGCGTGCGGGTGAAAGGCCGAGTAATAGTCGAAATCAAAGCCCAACTTGGCCGAGATGACGGCGTCGGTGGGGCTGCCGTCGAACCAGCTCTTGGCCTCTTCCTCGGTAATGTGCCCCTCCTGGGCCCACTTGACCAGAGTCTCATCCCAATAGCCAAAGTGGACCACGGGCAGGCGGTCATAGGGCTGGTAGCGAAGGACGGCCAGGGTGCGTTCGCGGTCGTTCATGGGTATTGACTCCTATCAGCGGTGGGCGGAGGTGAGATCGTCTGGGTGGTGTTGTAACCGTCACAGGGCGCGATGTCAAGCGGGTGGGGCGGGAAGTACCACAAAGAAACCCGCGGCTGATACCGCGGGTTGGAGGTGGGCGCGACAGGACTCGAACCTGTGACCTCACGGATGTGAACCGTGCGCTCTAACCAACTGAGCCACGCACCCTGACGCGGCCAAGTATAGCATTGTTCGGGACGAGCTGCAAACCTCGGCTGTTGTGGAACGGGTGGTCAACGCGAGAGGAGCGGCGCTAGCGCGGGAAGGAGCATGCTCAGGACCACCAGCACACTGATGATCACCATGATGATCTGCGAACGGTTCTTGCGCACGGCGAATGCTTCCTCTCTAGGCTGGGCTATTGGCCGCAATCGGCCAGGCCACGCTGGGCGGGTAGCGAGTTGGGGTTGATGGCCAGCGCCTGTTCCAGCCACGGTATGGCCTGATCGCAATCACCCAGGTAGGCGTGCGACAGACCCAACGTGTAATAGTACTCTTCCAAGGTGCCACCCAACGCGATCGCCTGCTCGAGGGCCACGATGGCCTCCTCATAGTTGCGCCGCACATAGTAGGTGATGCCCAGGCGGCCATAGGCGCGCGCAAAGGTGGGGTCGAGCTGGATGGCCTCACGGAGGGTGTCACGCGCCAGCTCGTATGCGCCCATGCTAAAGTAGGTCCAACCGAGTTGATCCAGGATCTGGGGGTCGTTGGGGTCGACCTGGGCGGCCCGTTCGTACTGGGAGACGGCCGAATCGAGATCGCCGAGCACCTGATGGTTGCGACCGAGATCCAGATGGACAAAGGCAAGGTTGGCATTCTGGGCCAGGGCTCGCTCATAGTACTCGATGGCGGTCTGGTACTGGCCTGATGCCTCATAGACGTACCCGACCGAGCGCACAACCATGGCGTCGTTGGGTTCCATCTCGAGCGCCTGAGAGGCGGTCTCGAGCGCGTCTGGGATGCGGCCAGTATCGGCATAGGCCTCGGCAAGATAGGCTAGGGCGAGGGCCGAATCGGGATCCGTGCCCGTGGCCTTGAGGGCGGTGGCTACCGCCTCGGGCGCTTTGCCGTCCCAATCGAGGGCCAGTGCCAGGATGGCCAAGCACTCGGCTGCTTCGCGGGGATCAGCGATGCTCTGCTCCACAGCGCGACGGGCCAGCTCGACACCGCCAGACGGGTCGCCGCGCAGGGTGAGGATGCGTCCCCAGCGAGCATAGGCGACGGCCAGGGTGGGATCCAGCTCGGTGGCGCGGCGGTAGGCGGCGATGGCGTCCTCGATCTCCCAGCGCTCAAAGGCGGCATCGGCCCGTGCCACATACTCGCGGGCGCTGATCTCGGTGGGAGTGGGCGTGGGCAGCGGACCCGCGATGGCCTCTAGGATGTCGCGCTGCCGCGAATAGAGCAGCCAACCAAGCACGAGCGCCACCACCACGGCGAGGAGCCAGGGCCAGAACGATCGGTTGTGACGTACCTCTCGGGGGCGCAAGTACATGCGATGCTGTGCCTCTCGCGATGGCGACCAAGGACCTTGAGGCTCGATTATAGCATGCGGTGGGGAGGGCCTCCAATCTCGGGAGCGGTGCGAGTGCGACGCCCCAGCGTGGCGTGCGTGTATCTCCCACGAGGCAGGCTGGTGTTAGCCGCTGGCAGCCAGAACGGCGAGGACCTATAATCGGCCAAGTGAGGAGGGCGTCGCGATGATGGACATGATGCGGTTCGTGACCCAGATGCGCCTGGCGCTGCGGCAGTGTGGACGAGTGGCGGTTGCCTTGCAGGGACAGGTGACGACCGAGCACAAAGTGCCCGATTCGCGCCACCAGCAGAGCACGGCGGTCTCGGTGGTAGACCGTGTCTGTCAGGAGATTCTGCTGTTGGCGGCGGCGCAGATGGCCCCCGAACTGGTCTTGTACAGCGAAGAGCTAGCGGCGTGCCCCCGTGAGCTGCAGGAGCTGTTCAGCCAACGCAGCAGCTACGAGCTGGTGGTGGACCCAGTGGATGGGACCGACGACTATTTGGCGGGCCGCTCGAGCTATGGCCACATGGTGGGGCTGCTAGATCTGGAGACGGGGCGCTTTGACCTGGGGATGCTGTACTTTGCGGCCACGGGCGTGCTGGTGTGGGGCCTGCGCGGTATGGGCACGTTCATCGAGCGTGGATTCGGGGGCCTGCCGCAGCGGCTCGATCGGGTCGATGCCCCACGCTCGGCCACCGAGGTGAAGCGGATGCGCGAGGCGGATCGATCGGCGCTAGAGGGGCTGGATCTGGCCATGACGCCCAACAGCGGCGCGTCGGTGGCCTATCTGGTGTGGCGCTTGCTGATGGGCGAGACGGGCGTGGTGGTTCTGCGGCAGTTCCACGGGCATGATAGCGGCCCTGGCAGCGTGTTGGTAGAGGAGCTCGGTGGCGCCATGTTGGCTGCGGACGGAGATCCCGTGCGCTATGATCCCAACATGGCCCGCGTTCCGTTGGTGGTGGCGTCGTCCGATGCTGCCCTGGCGCGCGAGGTGGTGGCAGCGCTCGTCGGTGGCGAGGGGCGGGCGCTATGAGCGGGGATTCGCGGCCTGGTGGCGCCAAGAGGAGGTGGCGGATGGACACGGCCACGTGGGTGATGGCTGGTCTGGCGGTGGCGCTCTTGGTGGTCGCGTACCTTAGGGGACGCCAGGTGGCGGTGGCGGGGCTGACGCGAGGCGGCACCTTGCTCTGGGACAACCTGCCGCTATTACTGCTCTCGTTCGCCGTGGCGGGGTTGGCCCAGGTGCTCTTGCCGCAGGATCTGGTTGCGCGCTGGCTGGGCCGCGACGCGGGCTGGAAGGGGGTTCTGCTGGGCTGTTTGGCAGGCGGGTTGGTCCCTGGCTCGCCCTATGCGCTGTTTCCCGTGGTGGGCGCCTTGTACCGCACTGGTGCTAGCTTGGGGGCAGTGGTGGGCTTTGTCACCGCTTGGGCGCTCTGGTCGGTGACGCGCCTGCCGCTGGAGGCGGCGTTGGTGGGCCCGCGGGTCACCGTGGTACGATACTTGTGTACCCTGGGCTTTCCGCCGCTGGCCGGGCTGCTCGCGCACTGGGTGGTCGGATGGACCAACTGGGCGGCGCCATGAGGCCGCACTGGCTCGGGAGGGCGGGGCGATGATCAAGCGACTCAAGATACTGCGGGCTGACATCACTTCACTGGCCGTGGATGCCATCGTGAACGCCGCCAACCGCTCGTTGTTGGGAGGGGGCGGCGTCGATGGCGCTATCCATGCGGCGGCGGGCCCCGACCTGCTACAGGCATGTCGCCAGATCGGCGGCTGTGCCACGGGCGAGGCCGTCTTGACGCCCGGTTTTGGGCTGCCTGCCCGGCATGTGATCCACACGGTGGGCCCGGTGTGGCGCGGCGGCAAGCGCGGAGAGGCCGAGCTACTCGCCAACTGCTATCGCAACAGCCTGCGGCTGGCGGTGGAGCACGGCATTCAGACTATTGCCTTTCCGGCCATCGGCACGGGCGTGTATGGCTATCCTCCCGAAAAGGCGGCACGTATCGCCGTGCGCGAGGTGGCGCGCTTTCTGCAGCAGGATCACACGCTGCAAGAGGTGATCCTGGTGGCCTTTCAGCCCGAGACCTCGCAAGCGTACTGGGATGCGGTGGCTGCCTGGGAGGCCGGCAAGCTGGTATGAACAGGGCTGGAGGTGCTGGTTGAGAATCGCCATGGCCCAGACGAACCCGGTGGTGGGCGACGTGGGCGGAAACGTCGTCCGGCTGTGTAAGTGGGCGCAGAGGGCCGTTGCCGCCGGCGCCGAGCTGGTGGTCTTTCCCGAGCTGAGCGTGTGTGGCTATCCGCCCATGGATCTGCTAGAGCGGCGGTGGTTTGTCGCGCAGGTGCAGGAGGGGGTGGCCGAGGTGGCGCGCTGCTCAGCCCGGCTCGGCGGCGCGGGCATCCTGTTCGGCGCGCCCGTGCCCACTGGGCACGAGAACGGCAAGCAGCTGCACAACGCCGCCTTGTTGGCTGCCGATGGTCAGGTCGTTGCCGTGCGCGCCAAAGCGCTGCTGCCGACCTATGACGTGTTCGACGAGGCGCGCTATTTCGCGCCGGCTGATGAGGTCGCCGTGGTGCCGTTTCACGGGGAGCGGCTGGGCATCCACGTGTGCGAGGATGCCTGGACCGACCCCAGCATCGGGCCGCCGGCCAAGCTCTACGACCGCAACCCCGTGGCCGAGTTGGCGGCACAGGGTGCCACTATGCTGATCAACATTTCGGCTTCGCCCTTTTCCGTGGGGAAAGAGCTGCTGCGGCAGCGGATGTTGGCCCAGCACGCCCATCGCTTTGGCCTGCCCTTTTGCTATGTGAACCAGGTGGGTGGCAACGATGAGCTGATCTTTGACGGCAACAGCTTGTGCTTGGATGATAGGGGCCAGATGCTGGCCACCGGGCGCGCCTTTGACCAAGATCTGGTACTGGTCGACGTGGATCGTCCTACCCCCCAGCTGGATTGGGATCCGCAGAAAGAGATCGCGTCGGTGCACGACGCCCTGGTCCTTGGCCTGCGCGATTACTGCCGAAAATGTGGCTTTGAGCGGGCCGTCCTGGGGCTCTCGGGTGGCATTGATAGCGCGGTGACGGGGGCGCTGGCCGCCCGGGCGCTGGGGCCGGAGCGGGTGTGGGGCATTTCCATGCCGTCCAGGTTCTCATCGCCGGGCAGCGTCGACGACGCCCGCAGTTTGGCGCAGAACCTGGGCATTCGCTACGACGTCATTCCCATCGCTGCCATGCAAGAGAGCTATTTGGCAGCGTTGGCGCCGCATTTTGCGGTGATGGAACCCAACGTGGCCGAGGAAAACATCCAGGCGCGGATCCGTGGTAACCTGTTGATGGCCATGTCGAACAAGTTCGGCCATCTGCTGCTGACGACGGGCAACAAGAGCGAGATGGCTGTGGGCTATTGCACGCTCTATGGCGGCATGAGCGGCGGCCTGGCCGTGCTGGCCGATGTGCCCAAGACCATGGTCTACCGCTTGGCGCGCTATATGAACCGAGGCGCATCGGTCATCCCAGAAGCGTCGATCACCAAGGCCCCCTCGGCCGAGTTGCGCCCCAATCAGACGGACCAGGATACGTTGCCGCCCTATGAGGTGCTGGATGGCATCCTAGAGCGCTATGTGGAACAGGGGGCATCGGTGGCAGAGATCGTCGCCATGGGGTACGATGGGGACACGGTGAGATGGGTGGCGCGCGCGGTCGACCGCAACGAGTTCAAGCGCAAGCAGGCCGCGCCAGGGCTGCGTGTCACCACCAAGGCGTTCGGCGTCGGGCGTCGAATGCCCATCGCCGCGCGGTGGGAACATCCGTAGGATCGGAGGATCGCTATGCTAGACCTGAACCATGGCCCGTTCGAGGTACAGGACCACGAGGTCGACCTGTGCGTGGTAGGCGGTGGCATGGCGGGGCTAACCGCCGCCGTGACGGCCGCACGCCTGGGGGCGCGGGTGGCGCTGATGCAGGATCGGCCGATGCTGGGCGGCAACGCCTCCAGCGAGATCCGCGTGCACATCCAGGGCGCCGACCGTCACAACAGCGTCGCCAACGTGCGCGAGACCGGCATTCTGGAAGAGCTCAGGCTGGAGAACGCGCGGCGCAACCCTAACTGGGCCTGGGGCGTGTGGGATACCATCCTCTATGAGGCGGTGCGGTTCCAACCCAACCTGACGCTCTTGCTCAACTGCTCTTGCCTCGATGCGCAAATGGAGGGCGACGCTATCACCAGCGTCACCGGGTGGCAGTTGACCACCCAGCGCTACCATCGAGTGCGGGCGCCGCTGTTTGCCGACTGCTCGGGCGACGCCGTGCTGGCGCCGCTGACGGGCGCGGCCTATCGCATGGGGCGCGAGGCTCGTCATGAGTATGGCGAGTCAATCGCTCCCGAGGTCGCCGACACCTGTACCATGGGCATGACCTGCCTGTTCCAGGCGCGGCAGCATGAGACGCCGCAGCCGTACACGCCGCCGAGCTGGGCGTACACGTTCGGGAGCTGGGACGAGATCCCCTATGGGGGACGGCGGCCATGGTTCGAGATGGGTTACTGGTGGGTCGAGCTGGGCGGCGAGGCCGATAGCATAGCCGAGACCGAGGCGATGCGAGACGAGCTGCTGCGGATCGTCTTTGGGCTGTGGGACTTTATCAAGAACAGGGCCGAGCATGATGGCCCCAACCCAGCGCAGAACTGGGCCTTGGACTGGATTCAGTTCCTGCCGGGCAAGCGCGAGAGCCGCCGCTATGTCGGCGACCACGTGTTGACCCAGAACGACATAGAGGCCGAGGGACGGTTCGCCGACCTGGTGGCCTATGGCGGATGGAGCATGGACGATCACCACCCGTCGGGGTTCTGGTCGGCCAAGCGGGGCGTGCCGGCGACCATCTTTCATCCGGCACCGTCGCCCTATGGCATCCCCTACCGCTCGCTCTATTCGCGAAATGTCCGCAACCTGTTCTTTGCTGGGCGCTGCGCCAGCGCTACCCATGCGGCCATGAGTTCGGCTCGCGTGATGGGCACGGGATGCAGCATGGGGCAAGCTGTAGGGTCGGCGGCGGTGCTATGTGCGCGTGATGGGCTGATGCCACGCGATCTGGGTGACGGCCGCATCGACGAGCTACAGCAGGCCCTGCTACGCCAGGACTGCTATCTGCCCTGGGTGACGCAGGAACTGGGGGCGCTCACGCGCGAGGCCCGCTTGGAGGCTAGCAGTGGTGACCCGGAGCCTCTGCGAGACGGCATTGCCCGGCCGGTAGGCGATGATCCCCACGCCTGGGTGGGCCACCTGGGCGGTTGGGTGGCCTACACCTGGCCCGAGCCGCGCCACGTCGCAGGGCTGACGGTGATCTGCGACTCGGCGTTGGATCAGGACCTGATCATGAGCTATCACCAGCCCACGCCCAAGACCTTGCGGAGGGTGCCTGAGAGCGTGCTGCGCGAGGCTCAGGTAGAGGTGCTGGGGGATCGTGGCTGGGAGCTGGCTGCGCGGATCGAGGACAACCATCAACGCCACGTGCGCGTGCCGATCGACCGGGCCGTATCCGGCGTGCGACTGGTGCCCACGGCCACGTGGGGGAGCGAACAGGTCCGCCTGTTCGCGCTCTATCTTGACGCCTAGCCACATACAAGGGAGCTGTCTACCAATGCCTTTGGCCAACCGAATCGACTATGCCGAGAGCCGTTGGGCGAATGAGTGGCTGCGCCATCCCGTGCTAGGTGACCCCTCGTACGATAGCTTTGAGCGTCTGCCAGGCAACCCCGTGCATCGGGGCGCGCCGCCCCTAGAGTGGCCTGTGAACGGCTTTCTCTTTCGCGACCCCGTCAGCGAGAACTGGTATATCTATGTGGGTGCCTACCCCAAGGGCTACTATGACGTGGACAATCACTCCAGGTGCATCCTATACCGCTCCACCGACGGCATGCAGAGCTGGGAGCTTCTGGGCAAGGTGCTGGAGGAAGGTCCCGAGTTCTTTGACCACGACGGTGTATGCGTGGGGTCGATGCCCGATGTGACGGTGGTGTACGCCGATGGCCGCTACCACATGGCCTACGACTGGGGCCGCTGGTCGCCGGGCGAGAGGCGCTCGGTGGATGGTGGCATCGCCTATGCGGTGGCCGATCGGCCCGAGGGCCCCTTTCGCAGGGCGCATGAGCCGATTCACGGCTGGGCGCACCAGGAGCCATGGCTGGGCCGCTACCAAAGGCTGTATGCGCAGACCATCATCCGCCGCGCCAAGGACTGGGTAATCCTGGCCATGACCGATAGCGCCCCCGAGAGTTGGGCGTTGGTGGGGCTCCGTGCCGACCACCCCGAGGGGCCCTATAGCAAGCCCGAGTTCCTGCTGAACGTGGAGCAGGACCGCTATCATCCACCGTTGATGGAATTCTTTCCGGCGTACACGCACGAGGGGTATGTGTACGCGCCAGCCACCTCGGTGGCGCTGAACCGCGACTATAACATGGTCTTTCGCGCCCCGATCGAGGAGGCGATGGAGCCCGAAGCGTGGGAGACCTTCCAACACGGCTCCGTATGGCACAGCGAGCCGGTTGAGCACGAGCACTATGGCATCTGGGGCCAGACCTATTCGGGGGCAGTGGCGGAGGATACGCTGTACGCCATGTTCCCGTCACGAGATAGCGCCGGACGCGGCACCATCAACCTGGCGCGTCGCCCCTGGGAGCAGCCGCTACGGTCGCGGGGATTCCATCTGGGAGCGTTTCAGGGGCCGGCGTTCACGCTGGCGCGGCGAGGATATGGCCCGTTTTCGCTGGAAGCTGAGCTAACGCTGACAGGACGCGCAACCCTGCTCTGGGCCTATGATGGGGTCATCGGCCCCAATGCGCCTCGCAGCGACGCCACGCTGCATCCTCTGGTGCGCACTGCCTTCCTAGGTCTCGAGATGGGCGCAGATGGTTGGCGAGTGCTGGAGGTCTCTCCCGAGGGCGAGGATACGGTGCACGCGCAGGGGGAGATGCCGTGCTCTGGCGACCTACGGATCGGCCTGGAGTTCGGCGACCAAGGCGCGACGACCATCACCTGCAATGGAGAGGTACTCTGGCAGGGGCCCCTGCCCTATGCGCGGGGCAAGATCGGCTGGATGTTGGAGCCGCATAGCCATGTGGAGGTAACGCGTTTTGTGGTGGAGGGCGCCTGGCATGCGGGGCGCTGGGATCTGCTCTGCACCGAGGCCATCTTGGGGGCGGGCGAAAAGCCGGCTGACTGGGAAATGCAGCATGATGCCCTGTTCCGCCATGGCATCGGGATGGTACACAACGATGTGGGCGGCCGGGCCAAATGGAACTGGATCGGTACGGGCTTTTCGATCTATGCGCCGCGGGGCCCCGAGTATGGCGTGGCTGACGTGGTGCTAGATGGCCAGGTGGTGGGCGAACTGGACCTGCACGCCGACGAGCTGATGCCATCGGCGCAGGCGTATAGCCTGGGCGGCCTGGCGGAGGGCCCCCACGCGGTGGTGCTGCGGGCGCGTACGGGGCCGCTGGTGGTGGATACCTTGCAGGTGACGCGCGCTCTGGATGAGTAGCATCGCGGCCCGGCGGAACCTAGTCGGCTGGCTTTCGGCTGGATGGTACGGCCGGATGCTGGGCGCCTATGCGGCCGCGCTGGCATGCACCCAGGTGCTGACGCTCGGCTTGAGCCTGGCCGGCGTCGCCATCGGGCAGGGGCTGGCGGCAGGGGTGCTGATCCTCTCGGGCGCGGCGGGGGCGGTGCTCTACCGGCGTTGGCAACCGGGATCCCAAGCGATAGACCGAGGGGACCACGGCGACCAGGGCGATTCGACCAGTGCTCGCCTCGTGGCGAACCTGCTGTGCGTGGCGATAGCGGCCATATACCTGCTCCTCTGGTGGATCGCCGTCCTGAGTGTGGATCTGACCTGCGACGGGAACGCCTACCATCTGCCACCCATTAGCCTGTGGTGGCGGGCGGGCGGTGTCTACTGGATCGACCCGCGGATGCAGCTCGAGCCGCTGATGAACGGGTATCCCAAAGGTGTCGAGCTGGTGGGCTATGTCTTGGCGCGGGCGCTAGACAGCACATCGGTCGCCAATGCTATCAACCTGATCTACCTGCCATTGGGCGTGTTTGCCCTGGGCTATCTTAGCCGGCGCTTGGGCGGGGCGGCTTGGAGCGCGCCGCTGGCGGGCCTGCTCTACTT
>DAIRUQ010000026.1:0-3470 GCA_036803245.1 Chloroflexota bacterium
AGTACTTGTTGTACTTCAACGACAGTCCAGGCCCCAGGTCGTTGATCATCTCCATGCGCTCTTCCGAGGGCAGTCGCCTGATCTCGGGGTCCATGCTGATGCGCAGCGAGACGGACTCTTGGATCTGCGCCCGCCGGATGTTGTCGACGTGGCCGCCCATATTGGCGATGAGGATCGTCAGGTACACGCCCACCACAACGGTTAGAAACAGCGCCACCAATCTGGTGCCCGTGTACTTGAGGACCCTCGCGGCAGTCCGACCAGATCGTCTGGCCTGCTGGGGGTTGGGGGCCTCGTCCGTATCGATCGGCTGAATGGCTTCGGTCATACTTGGCTCGCTCTCAACAAAAGCGCGCCGGCATCACGGAGGGACCTCTCTAGTAGATCGGTCCTCGACTGGCCGAAACGCGCACAGTAGTCTCTCGACACTCGGGAGGGACACGCCATGCGTGTCCCTCCCGGCTTGAACGTATCGGCTCCCTGCTACTCGGTCACAAAGAGCAAGGCGTCGCTGCTGGGAACGGCCACCAGGTTGGACACCGCCACCACCTCGAGCCGGTTCGAACCGGCAGCAAGCTGGCTGGTGATATCGGCCCCTAGCACCACCTCCCACAGCCCATCGTCCACCGGCGTGGCATCGCCAACGGTGACCAGACCACCCGTGGCATCAAAGACCATGTAGCGGACCGAGCCGATATCCTTCGCAGGATACGGCTCGCCCTCAAAGTCGACGAACACGTCATAGACGGCCTCAGACCCGATGGCTACGCGGTCGGGGCCATCCACGAACAGGTCGGCCAACATGGGCTCGGCAAAGCCGGTCCACTTTTCTGACAGATCCGGGAAATCCGCATAGCGCTTGAGCGAGACCGTCTTTTCGACGGGGTACGCACGCTCAAGGTAGAGCGGGCCAGTTCCGATCCAGAAGTGACCGAGCTCGTTGTACCAGTCGGTCAGGTTCTGGTAGCGAGCCTGGGCCTCCTCAGCCGACAGATAGTCAGCCATGGTCGGCGCGTACGGGATGAACGTATCGGCCAGGGCGGCATCCAGCTGGCCCTTGAGGATGTCGATGGTCGGGCCAGCGATATAGCTCAGCCACTCCACTTCCATCTCATCGGCCTTGGCGGAGCTAAAGGCAGCCTCGCCCGCTTCCTCGGCCATCAAGCCCAAGGTAAGCGCATGCCACGAACCCTGGCCCTGATCAAAGTACGGCCACCAGAAGTTCACATTGAGCTCGGCGTCCACATTCCACAGGTCGCTGTAGGTCTCGATGACCAGCGGATCTGTGGAGACGATCTTGACGCCGCGGAAAGCCGACATGAACGAGTCATAGGCAGCAGCCGCACCCGCGTCATAGTAGGGGCTGCCTTCCTGCCCACGGTCAAAGGTCACGATCATGCCCATCAGCACGTCGGCGATGCTAAAGTTGCTGCCGTCGTGCCACTTGACCGTCTCGTACAGGTCCTCGGGATAGTACACCACACTCTTGCGCAACACGGTCTTCGTTTCGGTGTACTTTTCCCCGGCGGTGATGAACCGCTGCTCGACAGGATCCCAGTCTGCCCAGGCATCGTCAGGAACGACGATCTCTTCGGCAAAGTCCAGATCGACCCAATCCAGCGTCTTGACGACGGGCAAGCCCTCCAGCACGGTGACCTCGCCGCGCTCGGCGCGCTGCGCATGGTAGAGGCCCGTGTACGGATCAGGCATGTAGCCCATCTCGCCGGTGGAGCGAACCATCATCATGTCATAGATCCAGTTGCTGCCAGCAAGAGCGTTCCAGGGCTCCGTGAGGATACTGGGCATGGCAATGGTTACCGTGCCGCCCACCTGGCCCACGCGCTGCACCGTAAAGGCCCACAGCCACGAGCCGCTGATGGAGCCGTAGAGATCGGCAGCGACCTGCACATCGGTGCGGTACGGGGCGATAGAGGCCTGGTCCCACAGCCAGATGCGCTGCGATTCCTTCATGCTGAGCTCGAGCGCGCGCTCGGTCAGCTCACGTCGCTCTTCCAACGTGTTGAACGTCCGGTTCAGCAACTTGTCGGCCAAGTCATAGAACTCGGGGTCGTTCTCATAGTTCTGGAACAGCGGCCAGGGGAGGCCCATGTCGGTGTAGAAGAACGAAAAGTTGTCGCCCAGGTCACGCGGCACCACGGTGGTGACCCAGCCGCCGGTGTAGACGTTCCACAGGCCCTCATTGGGGTCGCCACTCGCCCACAGCGGGGAGAGCTCGGCGCTAGTTCCATAGCTGCGGGTGACCGTAAATCCGATGTCCTCGAGCTGGCTGGAGACATAGTCACCGATCTCTCGGCGCTCGTCCTCGGTACGGATGAGCACGTTGATGTCGACCGGCTCGCCCTCATACTGCCACTTGCCGTCCACGAGCTCGGCGCCCAAGGCCACCATCTCTTCACCGATGACCTCGGCAGCCAGCTCCTTGTCATAGGCGTACTCGAGCTCGAGGCGGCGGGCCACGTCAGCCATCATGGCATAGTCGTTGGACGCGCCGTTGAACGGTAGCCAACGAGGGGTGCCGAGGCCGCCGAGGAACTCGTTGACCATATACTCGCGGTCGATCAGCCAGTTCATGGCCTCACGGACGCGCGCCACGGCCAGCGGGTTCAACTTGCCGGTACCTTCGAACACGGGCCCGGCCGTGTTGAACGTCAACTCATTGTACGAACCAAAGGACTGGGCGTACTCGAGGCCGGACGACGCCTCAACCTTGGCTAGCACCTCGGGGTTCGAGACGGTGTAAGCATAGATGTCGATATCGCCGCTTTCGAGGCGGGCCACTGCCGCGTCCGCCGAGGGCTCCTCGACGGCGACGATCGCGTCGACCCAGGCACCCGTTAGGCTACGGGCAACCTCTTTTTCGACGATGACCTCTTTCTCAACGACCTTCTCGACCTCTTTTTCAACGACCTTCTCGACCTCTTTTTCGATGACCTCGCCCTCTTTTTCAACCTCGACCACGACCGTCTCTTTGACGATCTGGACTTCTGGTTGACCACAGGCCGAGAGCACCATGGCCGCCGCTACTAGCACGAGCAGCGCGGAGGCCCACAGACTACGTTTTCCGATCATCATCTTCTCCTCATGTTGTGTGGAGACGTCGACAGGGTGTCACGGATTGACTAGCTGCGGATGCGGCATTCCGCTGGTTCCTGGCCAGGCAGTCCTCTGCAGAGCCGCGCGATCACCTCCTCAATACATCGTGACCCATAGCATTCCACTGCCTTTGGGCCTCTTTTGTTTGCGAGGGTTCTCGCTGGAGCCGCCCCCGCAGTCTACTGCTTCGGCAAAGCCCCTGGTCCGCCCTGCGGCCAAAGGCCTCACGCGAACCGTCCGTCACACGCATGTCACATACCGCACCTGCGGCACGATGTTCCCAGGATAGTATAGGTGAGATTGATTGTCAAGACGCTCCGCACCAGAGGTCCTCCGTGCTTTGCCGTGAGGGTATC
>DAIRUQ010000026.1:3570-5738 GCA_036803245.1 Chloroflexota bacterium
GTCAGCTCTCGACTCTGTCCGACGTGTTGCCAAGCACTGCCCACACGGGCCTACCCGTGCTACCCTAGGTTGGGGCCGTTCTGCCAGACGAGACCAACCGGTGAGCGTGCTGCTTGCGTACCCGTCAGGAAACACCGGTAGTCATACGTTGGGCCATGGTCGCATCCGTGCTATACTCAAGTTGCTCGCCGCCCCATCACCTATCGCATGCACGCGCAAGGTGGGGCGACTCGTTATCTAGGAGACACTCATGCAGATCGTTACCGATAGCGGCGCCCAACCGTGGCTGCCCGCAGAGACGATGGAGTCGCTGGGCATCCACATCGTGCCGCTCAATGTCACGCTCGAGGGCAAGACCTACCGCGAGGGCATCGATACCGACATCGCCACATTCTACCGGCTGCTCGCCGAGTCCGATGCCCTGCCCACCACATCGCAGCCCTCGCCGGGCGAGTTTGCGGAGCTCTACCGCGAGCTGGCCGCCACCGACCCGGAGATCCTTTCCATTCACATCAGCTCGGGGCTCAGTGGCACCCTCAATGCCGCGCAGGCCGGCGCCAAGCAGGTGCCCGAGGCCCGGATAACCCACGTGGATACCCATACACTCTCGGCTGGCGCAGGTTGGCAGGTAGAGGCCGCTGCGCGCGCCCGGAACGCCGGCTGGCCCCTCGACCGCGTCGTGGGCCTGATCAACCGCATCAGCGCCGCCACCGAGAGCCTCTATACCCTGGCCGAGCTGCGCTACTTGATCCACGGCGGGCGCATTAGCCACATGAAGGGCCTGATCGCCTCGCTGCTCAACCTCAAGCCGATGATCGGCGTGGAAAAGGTTGGCGGCACGTATCAACAGCGCGGTCAAGTGCGGAGCTTTGCCAAAGCGATGCGCGGCCTTGTCGACTTGATGGCCCACCAGTACGCCCCCGGAAGCCCTTTGCGCGTTCAGGTGCTCCATGCCTGGAATCCCGAGGGCGCCGAGGAGCTTTACGACCTAGTGGACCAGCGCTTCAAGTGCACCTGGCTGCCGACGGGCCCCATCTCGATGGTGTTGGGTGCGCACACGGGCCCCACCATGATCGGCGTGGCTTTCGGGCCCGCCCATGCCTTTGCCGAGATGCCGTAACCGGGCGTCGCGCTCTTGCTCAGGGAGAGGCATACGTGACACAGCGCGCCTATCAGCCCGACCCGGACTTTGGGCGGGTGCGGGATCTCCTGGTTGAGACCTTCCCGCGCTTTTTCGAGCTGTCGAACTGGCGCATCGAGCGGTGGAACTATTGCCGGTACTTTGTCGCGCCCTTTTTCGGCGACCCCGACCCCGCTGCCAGCGCCGCTTGCATCCGCTACTGGGAGGAGACTACCCGCATTTGGGAGGACGCGGCGGGACGCATCTGCGGCGTGGTGAATATCGAGGCCCCCGCTGAGTGGCACCCCGAGTACAACGAGGTCTGGATCCAACGCCGACCGGACGCGGACGCACCCCTGGACGAAATGTTGGCCTATGCCGAGGACACTTTTCCCCACCCCAAGACGCGCGTGGTGACCGTGCACGCCAACGAGAACGACACAGTCCTCTCCTCCGCCCTAGCGACGCGGGGCTATGTGCGAGATGCCGAACCCTCGGAATCCGATGCCGAGTACGTCATTACCGACCTCCCCCAGGTCACCCTGCCCCAGGGCTACACCATCGTCTCCATGGCCGACGAGAACGACCTCGCCCGCCGCAGCGAGGCCTTTGGACGGTCCTTCAATCATCCTGACCCCAAAGAGTGGGCCAGCCTGGCCAGCATCGCCGAGATGCAGCGCGCCCCCGACTATGATCCAGAGCTGGATATCGTCCTCACCAACCCGCGAGGCGAGGGCGTGGCGGTTTGCACCATCTGGTGGGACGAGGCCAACCGCATCGGCATCCTCGAGCCAGTAGGCACCCACCCGGACTATCGCCGCCGCGGCCTGGGGCGTGCCGTGGTCTGGGAGGCCATCCGCCGCGTCGCGACACGCGGCGCCAAGAGCGTCTGGGTGGGCTCGGCGCAGCCGTTCTACCTGGCGATCGGGTTCCAGTTTCGCGGCTACTCGTTCAAGTGGCGCAAGGGATCGTAGCAGCCACGAGCCCCTGCGTAGCCTACGCCACCAGCGCCACCGCCAACGTCACCAAGCTGATCGCCAGCCCGATC
>DAIRUQ010000026.1:5838-7675 GCA_036803245.1 Chloroflexota bacterium
CTTGCGCCAGCACCACATACCACGCATGCACGAGCCCGTGCAACACCAGGAACACGCCCGCTACCGTGCGCCACATACGCACCTCCTCCCCCGCATCTCGCTGAGATCACTCACCCAGTCGCCGAGTCCTCGGGCGACTGGAACGCCCAGAGCAGCTCGTGCCAATAGGCCCATCCGCGCCATGGCCCCCAATCATCGTACACTGCGACCATCACCTTGTCGCTGGCCTTTTCTCCCGCAAAGTAGCGCTCGCCCACATAGCTGCGAAAGGCCGTGTCCACCGGGATGTCGTCATAGCGACCCAACAGCATCAGCAGATGCGCGGCCGCATAGGCGCCCACGCCCTTGATGGCCAGGAGCCGCTGGCGTAGCTCCTTGGTCGGCAGGTCGGGATCCTCCAGCGCGGCCAGGTCTAGGTCGCCCTCCACAATGCGGGCCGCCAGTTCGCACACATAAGCCGTTCGATAGCCCATCCGCACCGTCGCGCCAAACGCATCCTCCGCTATGGCAGCGACAGCCTCGGGCGTGGGAAAGGCGCGGCGCCCTGGATCCCACGGCAGCGGCTCGCCGTAAGCCTCCACGAGCCGCCGCACCATGCCGCGGGTACCGCCCCACTGCACGTTGGTGGTGGCAATGATCTTGACCATGTCCTCCCAAAGGGTGGCCGAACGCAGCAGCCGCGTGGCGCGGACGACGGCCTGGCGCCAGACGCCGCCACGCTCCTCGCAAACGTCAAAAAAGCCCGCCAGATCCTCGTCAGTGCGGAGCATCCGCACCGCCGTCCGCTCCAGTTCGTCGCGCTCGCTTGCGTCAAGGAGCTGCGCGTGCTGTGCCGCCACGCGCACCGCGCCGTCGGGCCCGCCGCTCATGGTCATCAGGACCACCTGGCCCGTCGTCAACCGCAACACGCGCTCCAGGGCGGTCGCTTCGGCGTTCCAGGCAAGGGGCGCCAACGAAGCCCAACCGTGGGAGCGTACCGTGCTTTCGAAACGGTAAGGCTGAACGGGGAAGAGGGCGAACTGGGCTTTGTCCATGGATCTGCCTCCAGCGGACCGCCGTCACCCAAGTAGCCTACTGTGGTTTCGTAGCGTCGTCAACGCCGCAGCGACTTGCCCTCAGCGGCGCAATGTCCACAATGGCGTCATTGTGCCCATCCACCGCAAGGAGCCAACCATGACCTCATCACGACGCCTGTGGTATTGCCAGCCCGCCCTGGAGTGGGAGCAGGCCCTTCCACTCGGTAACGGCAGATTGGGCGCGTTGGTGTATGGCGGCGTGCGCCAGGAGCAGATCAAGCTCAACGAGGACACCCTCTGGTCGGGCGGGCCCCGTGACACCGTGGTCCCCGATGGCGGCCGCACGCTGACAGAGATCCGACGTCTGATCCTGGAAGAGGTCGATCTCCCCGCCGCCGAGGAGCTCACCAAGCGGCTCCAAGGGCCGTTCACCCAGTCCTACCAGCCGCTGGGCGACCTGTGGCTCACCATGGAGCACCCCGAAAAAGCCGCCGACTACCAGCGCGAGCTGCTCTTGGACGACGCCTGCGTCGGCGTGCGCTACCGCGTCGGAGACGTGACCTACGAACGGACCGCGTTGGTCAGTGCCCCCCACCAGGCGCTGGTAGTCAGGCTAACGGCTGACGCCCCCGAATGCATCTCGCTGGATGTTCGCTTCGACAGTCTCCAG
Source organism: Chloroflexota bacterium (assembly GCA_036803245.1). Taxonomy (GTDB): domain Bacteria; phylum Chloroflexota; class Anaerolineae; order UBA1429; family UBA1429; genus DAIRUQ01. The sequence continues at coordinate 7,525 of DAIRUQ010000026.1, forward strand.
CACCACACGGTTTCCGTGGGAGACGACGATCTCCTGGTGGAGGGACGGGCACCCTGGCAGGTGGATCCCAACTACCATGAGTCGGACGACGAGCCGGTCAAGGTCGACACCGCGCCCGACGGCCGGGGCATGCGTTTTGCCGGCATCCTCC
>DAIRUQ010000026.1:7775-31355 GCA_036803245.1 Chloroflexota bacterium
TACCGGGCGCGCTTCTGGCGCGCCTCGCTCGATCTGGGCGATCCTCTTTACGGCGACCTCCCCACCGACGAGCGTCTGCGCGCCTCGCAGGAGGGACCGCTGGACCCGGACCTGGTTGCCCTCTACTGGGACTATGGCCGGTATCTCTTGATCGCCTCGTCGCGCTCAGGCACCCAGCCGGCTAGCCTACAGGGCATCTGGAGCCGCTCTCAGCGCCCTCCCTGGAGCGCCAACTATACGTTGAACATTAACGCCGAGATGAACTACTGGCCCGCCGAAACCTGCAACCTGGCCGATTGCGCCGAGCCCCTGGTCACCATGGTGGAGGAGCTGGCCCAGGCCGGTCGGCGCACGGCAGAGGTCCTCTATGGCTGTCGCGGCTGGACCGCCCACCACAACTCGGACCTCTGGCGGCTAAGCTCGCCCGTCGGGGCGGGCACCGGCTGCCCCTGGTGGGCCTGCTGGCCCATGGGCGGCGCCTGGCTGTGCCAGAACCTGTGGGATCACTATGCCTTTTCGCAAGATCCTGCCGTTCTGCAGCGAATCTACCCGATCCTGCGAGAGGCGGCCGCCTTTGTGGAGGACTGGCTCGTGGCCGGCGCCGACGGGCGGCTTCACTCAGCCCCATCGACCTCGCCTGAGAACCGCTTCCTGCTGGAGGGCGATCGCCTTTGCGGCACCACCAAGGACAGCGCCATGGATCGCGCCATCATCGTCGATCTGTTGACCCATTGCATCGACGCGGCCACGACCCTGGGGGTTGACGCCGAGCTATCGCGGCGCTGGCGTGTCGTGCTGGATAGCCTCTACCCCTATCAGGTCGGCTCCGACGGCCGCCTGCAAGAGTGGGATCGTCCCTACCCAGAGCCAGAGCCGGGCCACCGGCACATCTCGCACCTCTACGGCGTCCATCCCGGCCACGAGATCACGCCCCAGCGCACGCCTCACCTGGCGGCCGCGGCTCGTCGCAGCCTGGAGCATCGCCTGGAGCACGGGTCGGGGCACACCGGCTGGAGCTGCGCCTGGATCATCAACCAATGGGCTCGGCTGGGCGATGCGTCGCGCGCCTATGCCCAGGTAGAGACCCTCTTTCGCAAGAGCACCTACCCCAACCTGTGGGACGCTCACCCCCCGTTCCAGATTGACGGCAACTTTGGGGCTACGGCCGGCATTGCCGAGATGCTGCTGCAAAGCCACGACGGAGAGATCGCGCTGCTCCCCGCCCTGCCCGAGCAGTGGCCTACGGGGAGCGCCCAGGGCCTGCGCGCCCGCGGTGCCTTTTTGGTCGATCTGACCTGGGCGGACGGTCGTCTCGCAGAGGCCACCCTGTACGCCAGGGTTGGGGGAGAGTGCCGGCTGCGGACGTTCGAGGCCATCGTGGTCGAAACACAACAACGGGAGAGCCTTCCCCTGGGAGACCTGGGTGATGGATCGGTCGCCTTTGCCGCCCGTGCCGGTCAGCGCTACCATCTGCGGCCACGTGGCTAGGCCATCGCGCCGAAGGCGACGTTGATCCCCTGCCAGGAAGGAGCCGGCATCGTGACCACGCGTCGAGACCAAGTGTACCGCGCCGTTGCGCGCACCGGGCCCGACTATGTGCCCATCTACCTGTTCAACAAGGACCAAGAGCAGTCGGATATCGTCGCCATCGGTGTGCAGCACCACTTTATGGGACCCAAGGCCGACACCTCCGAGTGGGGTTTTCGCTGGGAGCGGCTAGACGAGACCATGGGCCAGCCGGTGGCGCCAGTCCTCACCAGCAGCGAGGACGTCGCCAGCCTGAAGGTACCTGACCTAGCGCCCGACTGGCGCTTTGCCGAGGTACCCGCCTTTGTCGAGCGCCACGCCGACCAGTACCGTCTGGGCTCATTGGGGCTGTCGGGCTTTACCAGCATGTCTTGCCTGCGCGGTTTTGACGGCCTGATGGAGGATATGGCGCTGTGCCCCGCTGCCGTCGAGGCGCTGGCCGACGCCGTCTTTGGCTTTGAGGAGCAGATCATCGTCGCCATGGCCGGTCGCGGCCTGGACGCCGTGGCCTTTGGCGACGATTGGGGCACGCAGCAGGGCCTGATCATCTCGCCGGCGTCCTGGCGACGTATCTACAAGCCCCGCTATGCCGCCCAGTTCGCGCTAGCCCACCAGCACGGCATGCAGGTCTACTTTCATTGCTGCGGCAAGATCGATCCTATCATTCCCGACATGATCGAGATCGGCGTGGACCTGCTCAACCTCTCGCAGCCCAACCTCTACGACATCGCCGAACTGGGGCGGCGCTACGGCGGCCAGGTCTGTTTCGTCTGCCCGGTCAGCTACCAGACCACCTCGATCCTGGGCACACCCGACGAGATTCGCGAGGACGTGCGCCTGCTGGTCGAGCACCTGGGCCGGTTCAACGGCGGCTTGGTGGGCTATGTGGAAGAGTACCACACTATCGGCATGTCCGATGCCAACTATGAGGCTTGCGTAGAGGCCTTTCGCACCCTGGGGCGCTACCGCCCGGCTGATAGTTAGGAGCAGCACGCATGGCCACCCCCCCACAACCCACCCTCACGCCACGCCAGCGTTTCGCCCGCATCATGGCCCATCAGGAGGCCGATCGCGTGCCGCTGGACCTGGCCGGCACCGCGTTGACCAGCGCCGACGCTCCCCTGTGGCCAGGCCTGCGTCGCGTGCTGGGCATTGAGGGAGAGCCGCCCGACGAGGACGGCGTCGACGAGCGCGTCCTCCAGGCGCTAGAGGTAGACCTTCGTCACGTCGGTGGCCTGATCGCTACTGGCAGCCAGCCGGTACCCGGTCACTCCGATCAGCGGGTCGACATCTGGGGCATCGTCTATCGCTGGACCGGTCAGTACTGGGATATCGTGCGTTCGCCTCTACGGGGCGCTACCGTGGACGACCTGGACGCCTACCCGTGGCCCGATCCAGCGCGCATCGTGGACGAGGCGCCGCTGGAGCAGTACCGGCAAGAGGCCCAACGCCTCTGGGAACAGACTGGCTTTGTGGTGGGAGCCGAACACCCGGTCTACGGCGTGTTCGAGCTGGGCTGCTGGATGTGCGGGTTCGACGACTTTTTGCTGCGACTTGTGGCTGACGAGCCCTTTGTGCGCAGTTTTAGCCAGCGCTACCTGGACTTTCAGAAGGCCATCATCAAGCCCTACTATCAGGCGCTGGGCGACTGGATCCACTTTACCACGAGCGGCGATGACTTTGGCACCCAGACCGGCCCCTTTATGGCGCCCAAGACCTTTCGCGAGCTCGTCAAGCCATACCTGGCCGAGCGGATCGCCTACACGCGAGAGTTCACCCGGGGCTACTTTTGGCATCACACCTGCGGCTCGGTGGTGGCCCTCTTGCCGGACCTGATCGAGGCGGGGGTGGACATCCTGAATCCGGTCCAGCCGGGAGCCAAGGGGATGGAGCCAGCCGCCCTCAAGGCGGGCTACGGCGATCGCGTCTGCTTTCACGGCGGGTTCGACACCCAGGGGGTGCTGCCGTTCGGCACGGAGGAAGAGATCGTGGCCGAGGTGCAGCGGGTGATGGACGCCCTCAAGCCTGGCGGAGGGTACATCTTTTCCGCCGCGCACAACATCCAGGCGGATGTGCCGCCCGAGAATGTGGTGACCATGCTCCGCGCCGCCCGACGCCTAGGGGCCTATAGCTAGCCACGGCTCAAGCCAGCGTGCGAAAACCTGTCACCCCGAAAAGGCTGGGCTCTCGCTAGAGGCCCGGCCAGGCGCCGCCCGACACGTGCGCACGCCGCTCCACAAGAGGTAGCCAGCAACCACGCATGAGCCCAGCACGTCCACATAGCGCGTTAGGGGCTTTGCCGGAGCGATGGCCACGGCCGCCAAGGCCAACAGCACGGCCACATCCACGGCGGCTTTGGCGCGGTAAAGCCCACGTTGCGCGGCAATGATGGCGCTGTACTGCTCGCGCGTCAGGCGGGCATAGCGTCGCCAGAACCAGACGTTGGTGACCAGTCCGAGAGCTGCAATGACCAGACCCGGAAGCACGTTGCCACCCGGCTCGTTGGTCGAGCCCCCCAGCAGCGTCAGGGCCACCATCACCCCACCAGACACATACAGCGCCACCGCCACGCTGGTGTTGGCAGCGCACTCCATGCTGGCGGCTTTCTCTTTATCCAGCTGATCGTCACGCGCCATCCGGCGGAACACCCACCACGAGATAAAGAGCGCCACCAGCTCGACCGAGCGCCGCACAAAGTCGCCCACCTGGGTCATCGACTGGCTCGTGAGCACGGCAAAGCCCGTGGCCAGGGGAGCCCACATGCTTAGCAGCAGCGCCACCAGCAGCGTCCTTTGGCGCGCCGCCGTTTGGGCTTGATCGAGAGAGTTCATCGGCCTACCATCCTAGCAGGGCAAAAAGATAGCTGAGCGGCATCACGACAACCGCCGCTGCCAGAGGCACCGTCAGCGTATCGGTCCCCCGCCGAGAGAAGAGCTCGATCAGTCCGGCCAAGGGCGCCACCGCCGCTGTGATCAGGAGCGCACTCAACCACGGCTGCTGCCCGTAGAACACCAACGTCAGGAACGCAGCCACGCCAGCGCAAACGATCATCGCTCCGGTGCCCTCATAGGTCTTGCCCGGATCCACTAGTTCATGATGCACACGGCGTCGGCCAAAAGCCTTGCCATATAGCGCTGCTGCCGCGTCGCCAAAGCCCCACGCCATCACGGCCACCGCCGCAACGTAACGCCAAGAGTCCCCCAGCAAGCCCCAGAACACGGTGATCAGCAGGGCGAACATGGCCTGCACATAGAGTAGCTGCTTGCGCAGTTCCCCGCCGTGCCTAGAGCGGTCGACGAACGTCTGGCGGTACCAGGGTAACCGCTCTAGCAGCATGAGCGCCGGATAGGCCACGATCACTAGCAGCGACGCTGCCGCGATGGCCGTCCACCAACGTCCAAAGAGCTCCAGCAGCACAAAGATGGACAGGCTGTAGACAATGTGCTGGATCTTGCGAACCAGCTCGGTGGGGAACCGCAGCCAGCGCTTGAGGATCGTCGGTAACAGGACGGCGAACAGCAAATAGTAGGCCAGCAGGATCACCGCGCCGATCAGATCGCTATGCACAAAGGCACCGCCGATTCGCCATCACGCCACGTGCCGGAGAGCTCACTCGACGGTGCGGGGGTGGGGCGTCGACGATGGGATGACGGACCGGCTCCGCGCCGCAGCCCGCGCCTGTTGCCAGTGTGGGGACTGCCGCAGGAGACCTCGTTGCACCAGGGGCTGAAACACGCGTGCCAGCACCCAGCCGAGGCCCAGCTTGCGACGCATCGCCCGCGTATAATCGTCCAGGTCGTGACGCTGATAGTGCAGCAAAGCCTGGCTCGGCCCTGTGTCTAGCCAATCGGTGTAGAAGGGGTCGGTCGTATAAGCCTCCGCCGGCAACATGCCCACCCCGGTCGCTTCCAGGATCCGCCGCACCATGTCGCCATAGACGAACTGGCAGCGCGCCCCGCCGCCGACCAGCAGTATCTTGCCGATGGCCGACGACTCGCCCACCGCCCGGGCAAAGGCCCTCGCGGCATCTCGCGGATCGACAAACTCCATCCGGGTATCCAACGGCACGTCAAACATGGCCTGCAGATTGGTGATGCGCATAGGCATCGCCGCGCCCAGCCTTAGGATCGTCCAGGGCAGCCCCGAAGATCGCACCAACTCCTCACACGCCACCTTGTGCCGTCCGTAGGCATCTACCGGGTTCACTTGATCGTCGGCGCGGCGCGGCGGGAAGAGGTGCTTGGTGAGCCCATACACCGCCACCGATGAGGCAAACAAAAGGCGCGGCGGCACGGGTAGCCGTTTCGCCTCGTCGATCAGATGCCGCGTCCCCTCCACATTGATCTCACGAGCCCACTCGGGATCAGCGTCGATATCACCGGCCACACACGACTGCTTGGGGATGATGAACGCCAAATGGACGATGGCTTCCTGGCCAGCCACCGCCCGCGCCACATCGTCGCGCGAGCGCAGATCGCCCCAAGCCACCTCGATGCGGTCACCATGCCGCCGGGCCAGGTGCTTGGCCGCCCGATGGTTGCCCCTGGAGCCGATATCAAAGCAGCGAACCTGATGTCCCTCGTCCAGCAACGCGGCCAGCGTGTGGCCACCGATGTTCCCAAAGGCACCCGTCAGCAGAACCTTCATAAAGCGCACCTTTCCAACACCCTCGCCTCGCCACTTCCAGGGTAGCATGGCCGCCGGCGAGCAGGCAGTGATCGGGGACAGGTCTTTGCCGTCAAGAACATGACCAGCGTCATCGGCGGCTCACCGGTCACGTGAAGTGCCGCACGAAACCGAGTTCAGCGTGGTTTCGGCCCGCTGGCCGTTGCTTGGCCTCGTGACCCATGGTAAACTCTCCTTGGGTGTGCCTGGGACGCGTTAGGGTATTTGCGCGCCGGCCCAGCTGGTGCAGAGCGATTGCATGCCGAGGGCCCATGCAGGACGGAGGCGCCCCCACGATGTACGGCGACATCACCCTGTCGCAGATGACGTTTTTGGTTGAGCTGGCTGAGCGATCACGCCAGCAAGCGCTCTCGTCACCGCCGACCCCCGTGGAATGGTTGCTCATCTTGCGTCCTAGTGGCGGCACCCTGCTGCGCGCCGAAGCATCCTGGACCGACATCCCCGCCGATGCCACGTTCTACCAGTCGCTGGCCCAACGAGGCTATCTCGGCATGCTGTCAAGCGAGGACATCAGCAGCGGCGAGGTGGTGATCTGGCCGACCGAGCGCGCGTTTGGCTTGGCCAGGTGGCAGGCCACCCAACAAGAAGGCGATGGGTCGCGTCACGGGTAACGAACGAGGGAGGACTCACATGCGCACACACAGACGGGGTTTGGTGATGCTGCTGGCGGCGGCCTTGGTGATAAGTGTGGCTCTGCCGGTTGCAGCCCTAGAGGTCTCGGAGAACGGCACCATCGCGGCCGATCAGGTCATCGACGATGACCTCTTTATCGGGGGGACGATGGTCTATATCAACGGCACCGTCACGGGTGACGTCATCGCCGTCGGCAACCAGGTGGTCGTCAACGGGCGGGTCGGCGGAAGCTTGATCGTCGCGGCCCAGTCACTGGTCGTCAACGGCACCGTGGATGGGAGCGTCTACTCTGGCTCGGCCTCGGCCGAGTTCGGCTCCGACGCTCAGATTGGTCGCAACGCCTACTGCGCCGGCTATAGCCTCATTACCCAACCCGGCGCAGAGGTAACCCAAGACCTGCTGGCTGCCATGTACCAGGTGGTGCACGGCGGCTCTATCGGTCGCGACGCCACGACGGCCGGCGGCGCGGTCGAGATTTCTGGAGAGGTGGGCCGCGATCTGATCGTCGACCTGGGCACCGAGCCCGCCGGCCCGGGCGCGCCCTTTGTGCTCATCCCGGGAGCGCCGACCACCATCGCGCCCGGGCTGCGCGTCGCTTCTGGCGCTAGCATCGGCGGCGAGCTGCGCTACACCAGCCCCAGCGACGCCGACGTCGCCATAGCGGCCGAGCCTGCACAAGGCATCCGACGGATCGTCCCTGATGGCGGCGCACAGCCCCCTGCCAAAGAAGACGGATGGTTCGCCGGGGTTGCCGCCATCGCCATGGCCATACTCCGCTGGCTCTATGCCCGCGCTCGCGAGCTTGTAACCCTGCTGCTCCTCGGAGCGCTAGCTCTATGGCTGGCGCGATCCCGCTTCCTGGGCGTGGTGGACACTGCCAAAGACCGGCCAGTCGAGTCTGCTGGGTGGGGCCTCTTGGTCACGGTTGGGGGCTATGTGGGCTTTGCAGTAGCGGCCGTCGCCATCGTGGTGAGCGGGCTTATCCTGGCGGTCATCAGTCTCGGTGGCCTGACGGGCAGCTTTCTCGCCGTCACGCTCTCGCTGCTGGTAGCGCTCCTGATCCTGTTCCTGTTCACCATCCGGTGGGCCAGCAAGCTGGTGCTGATCTACCTGGTCGGGCGCGCCATCATGCGTGGGGTCTCGTCCAAAGAGATGGCCATCGGCTGGCCGCTGGTGGTCGGCTCGCTCATCTATGTGCTGCTGCGGGCCATCCCGGTGGTTGGGGCGCTGCTATCCCTGGTGGTGACGCTGGTGGGCATGGGCGCGCTCTGGCTCTACCTGCGCCAGACCATCGGCAGCCACCCAGGCGCAGGAGACGATGCGATCGAGCCGTCGACCCCCGCAGACTAGGGCCAACGCGTGAGAAGCAAGAAGGGGGGCGCCGATCGAACGGCGCCCCCTTGACCAAGCGAACGTCAGCGACGGCGCTTGCCAAGCCCCGTGATGGTGAGCAATAGCACCGCCCCCACCACCGCCACCAGGAAACTGCGCCAATCCCAGCCGATTGGAAGCTTGGACCCGGTGATGAGCCCCATGACAAAGCCGCCCACCAGGGCCCCGGCAACGCCCACCACCACGTTCATCAGACAACCCTGACGCTCGTTGGTGCCCGCTAGAATGGACGCCACCCAGCCCGCCAGAGCTCCAAAGAGAACCCATGAGATAAGCCCTGATATTGCGGTCAGCATCACTAGTCCTCCTTACGCGCCCCTGGCTGCAGACCATTCGACTCACGCGAGTGAAGCAGATAGCCGGCCAGCAGCACTATGCCCGCCGCCATCATACCAAGAGGTAACACCAGATCCCAGCTCCAGTTGCTCAAGGCGGCCACCGCTGGCACGGCCATCACGGCTGCGGCAGCCAAGCTTGCGAGAACCGCCCCGGTGAACCGTCCGTCGGAGATCAGCAGCAAGACGGCCGAGACCAGCCCACCGACCGCCGGCGCCAGCAGCGTCACCGCCCACCAGTTGGTGGGCCAGGCCGCGGGTTCGAACCACCCAAGATTCCGGCCGAGAAAGCCTAGCCCCAAGGCCACCGCACCCACGCCGGTAAAGCCCAGCCACGGCAGGGTCACATTGGTGGCGCGCCCGCGGCTACGGTCCTTCTCGGTCAGCGGAAGCGCCGTAGAGATCATCTGCAAGCCCGGCAAGATCACAAACACCGGCCAAAAGTGCGCCCAGGAGAGACCCAGCAAAAAGATCAGCGCCACTGCTGCCGGATAGCAGGCGCCCAGTAACCTATCGCGCACCACATGCGTCAGGGCTCGGTCGCGCCAGAAGGTCTCCAGCGCACTCCAGATAGAGAGCAGGCTTGGAATCAAGATGAACAGAGCCCACCAGTTGTCCAGCCTCAGCCCGCCGAACTCTCGCAACAGCGCCAGCACGCCAATGCCGATGAGCAGCAACCCCAACCCCGCGCCACGGGGAGCGCCCCGATCCGGCCGTGGCTCAGGTCCATCATCGGCGAATGTACCGTTCATGGTTCTCTCCTAACCGTTCCTTTGCCTAGCCGAAACGCACGCTCACCGCGCCAGAGCCCATATTGCGCACCCGCAGCTGCACCCGCACCGTCGCCTCTTCGTACCCGTCGGTCTGCCACTCGCCTGTATCGGGATCGTTGTCATGGCCATCCGAAATCTGCCGTAACTCGCGCGGCAGCGAAAGGCCGCCACTGCCTCCCTCGTCCACCACCACCCGCACCGCCGCGCTGCGCGGCAGGCTCAGCGCAAAGGCGCCGCTGCCGGCATCCACGAGATCTAGCTCTGCGGCCGCGTCATCGCCGAGGCTGATCCTGACCGAACCCGAGCCCGCCTCCAACCGCAACGACAGGCGCGATCTGGCAGCTGCCTGCAGCGTCGTCGCGCCAGAACCCAGATCGAGGCTGCCGGACAGCCGCCCGCCCGCGGGCACCTGCAACGATAGCGAGCCCGATGCCCCGTCCGCGTTGAGTTCGACCTCTCGCGGTGGCAAAGTCACAGCCGCCGCCCCTGAACCGCCGTCCAGCACCAGACGCTCCAGGGTGGCCTCCGCCAATGCGAGCTCCACCGGCCCGGACCCGCCGTCCACGACCAGCGCCAGTGGCACCTCGGGATTCACGCCGAGATCCCACCGGTGTGCGCTCATATCGCTCATCCACAAGCCCGGCACGTTGCCACTCCGATCGCGGATGGTGATCGCTCGTTCGGCGCCGTCCTCCCGCACATCATACGCTAGCTCTCTGGCATAGAACACGGTGCCCGCCAAGAGATCGTTGCCGCCGATGTCGGTGTGCAGTCTCGCCCCGAACTGCCCAGGATCCAGGGTCAACTCCAACGACTCTGTCTGGTCACGTGGAACCACCAGCTCCCGCGATTCGATCTCTACGCCGGCAAAGAGCGACTGCAAGGGCCCCCATTGGTTGCTCCGTTCCTCCACCCAACCGGATCCCCCCAGAAGGAGCAGCAGCACAATGGCCGCGCCCAGTCCGAGTCCCAGCAACGTGCCCACGATCGGCATCCTGCCAGAGAAAAGGAGGTCGAGCCCAGCCAGCACGAGTAGCAGCGGCCAGAGGCGCAAAAGCACCCTCCAGCTCCCGCCAGAAAAGATCCCCAGGTTGCTTAGCAGCAGGACCACGCCGACGGTGATTAGCACCACCGGCCAGAAAAAGGAGCGGCCTCGCCCATGCTCTCCGCCCGAAATCGCCTCATTGGGTCGATCGTCATCGTGTAGCAGCGGCGGCCTGTCGTCTCGCTTCAGTCGATCGGTGTCCGATCCAGTCATCGCGCCCTCCTATCGTGCCTACGCCCCATCCGCCACCGCATCGGGGCGCTGTTCGCCATCCATATCCTTTACGGCCCAGGAAAATCAAGGTTGCGCCGCGAGGGCTCCTCTCCGGCGAACCTTCCGGTCCTCCCCCCCCGACTCTACAAAAAAAGGGCGATGACCGGGCCAAATCGCCCATGTCATCGCCCTGTCGTTCTATCGCGCGCTGGCCTAGCTCACCATGCCTCTGCCCGCTCGTCCTCAGGCCAGATCAGTGGCCCACGACTGATCAGGTCGCAGGCACTCCCACGGACATCCGGCACGCATAGCACTTGGAGCCGGCTTCCGTCCTCCAGGTAGAGCCACAGGTCCGAGGTGCCAAACAAGAGATCCTTGCTGCCGGCGACCAGATCCACCCGACCGCGGACATCCTGCCCACCGGGTAGCTCCAGGGTACCATTGGCGGTCGTCAAGCACATGAACTCCTGGAACACGTCCAGCGCATAGACCACCTCGGCCAATCGGCGCTGGCCCGACAGGATATGCCCACGCCCCTCCAGGCGTTGCACCAGGCGATTCTCGCGCCTCATGCCGAGCTCCCCCACGTCCATCCCCCGAACGCACCGGCCCCTAGAACGACACGAGCCGACAGCTTGGCAGTTCCCTGCGTGCGCGTCGGCCCAAAAGTATGCGTGGCCCCGTGCGGTTGCGGCATGCTCCCACCGTCACTTGGCTCTCTGCGCCTCGCTGCGCAGCATCTATGTTGCCAGCCCGCGCTGGCTAGGGCGTTTCCACCCTCTTCACAAGTCGATGATATCACCGGCGAATTGCTATGTCAACCAGATGGCGCTCTCGCCCGTGGCGATGCGCCACCCGTGCAACGGTGGGGTCGCCAGGGTCAGGCCAACCGAGCGATGGGCTTGCAGGGGAGGCTAACCAGCGCGGCTGCCATGGCCCAGCCTAGGTCGTCTGACCCAGCTTGATCGCCTCAAAGAAGCGAGCCCGGCGCAGCATCAGAACCGTTGACAGAGTAATCGTCGCCAGTGCCACCAGCAGCGCCACATAGACGGCCACGATGTCTGACCAGGCGATTCGCACGAGGATCGGAGGCACCGCGCCGCCAAAGGATCCCCCCACAGCCAGATGAGGGACATAGAGGTAGCTCACCAGAACGCCGACGCCGGTTCCGATGCTGGTCCCAAACAGGGCCACGAGCAGCTGCCGAGCCGACACGATCTCGGCCATCTGCCCCATGGAGAGACCGATGGCCCGCAAGACGCCAAACTCGACAAAGCGCAACCGAAGTCCCACCAGCGCGTCGAGGATGAACGCCAGCATGGTGAGCGCGGCGGCGGCAGTAAAGCCGGCTGAGAGGATGCCCACAAACCCAGCCCACTCGGGCCGCCTCTGCTGATCCAGCGCCAGAACGCTGCCATCCTCGATGCGGCTGACCGGGATGCGTTGGGACAGCAGCCCGTCCCAGAGCTCGCGCGACGTGGTGCCGGGCTCCGTCTCAACCCACACGTCGTACGGCACAGGGAACCCGATCTGCTGAAACACCTCCTCCAGGTTGGCTACCAGCGGGAACCCGGCGGTGTCACCATAGTGGGTGGGAAAGTGACTAATCACGCCAACTACCGTGAGAGTCAGCTCTTTGCGCTCGCCATAGGCGCCAAAGGAGACCAGTATCGAGTCGCCCAGGCTCACCTGGTGGGAGCGTACCAGCTGCTCGCCCACCAGCACGCCGCGCTGCGTAGCAGCCAACGCGTTCATCAGTGCCCCAAGAGACGCGTCGGCAAAGTCATGCCGGAAAAAGGCCGCCTCAGGAAAGGTAAGCCGATCGATACCATAGAGCGTCGCGGGCTGGTGGCCCGCGCCCGAGCGCACCGTGACCGGATAGCTCCCGACCCGCGTCGCCGCGGTGATGCCAGGCACCTCCAGGTGCTGTTCGGCCGATGCGAGCAACCAGTTCCCCTCTGCCAAAAGACCGGCATCGTCATCCGCACCTGGCTCCAAAGAGGCCGCCGAACCAGCGGAAGCAACGCCGGTCTCTATGAGTCGAAAGGTTCCGCCCGTTCGATAGAGTGAGCGGTCCCACAACCCCTCATCCAGCGTCAGCGCGACCGACGCAAAGTAGGTGGCAAAGCTAGTCGTGAGGATCACCATCATCAGGGAGCCCACGTACCCACGTGACTCGCGGGCCAGCTCTGCCAAGCTCACCGCCCACACCACGCCACGCCCCAGCAGGTGGTAGATGCGTTCCGCCAGAAGCATCAAGTAGGGAAAGACCCGCGTCGTGAGCAACGAGAGGGCTAGGAGCGCCAGAACCGGCGCCCCGAACAGCAAAGGGTCCTTGAGCGGCTCTTGCAGCGAGGAGGCGTCCATCGCGCCGCGTTGACCCAGCACATAGAAAGCATACCCAGCTGCCAGCAGCAGCATCAGGTCCAGCGGCCACCACCCCAACGATCTCATGTCCCGGGTGCGCTGGCCGTGATAGCTAACCACCGTGTGTTGCGCAGCCCCCAGCGACGGCAAGAGCCGTGCGAGCAGCCCCAGAGCAGCCGCCCCCACGCCGAACGCCCACGCGCTGCTGGTAAGGCTTACATCGAGGTTGCGCGATGCTCCCATCCGCAAAAAAGCGGTCGTGTTACCGATCAGCCGCGCCAAAGCCAGCCCACCCAAAAGCCCCAGCGGCAGGGCGATCAGAATGAGGAACAGCCCCTCTGTCAAGTGCACCAGCAACACTTGCTGTACGCTGGCCCCCCTGCTGCGCAACACCGCCACCTCTCGGCGACGCGACCGCACAGCGTTCGCCGAGATCATGATTAGGAAAACGCACACAAGCGCGACAATCGGCGTGGCGAACACGGCCAGAACCAGCATGAGCGCATAGGCCGAGGCGCGATACTCGCGCAGCGCGTCCGCCGGCGACAGTACCAGCGAGATACCCGGCAAGAGCGTCGTTGCCTGGTTCGTCACCCTCCCCAGCCGGCGCAGCATCGGCTGCACGTCGTCTGAGCGCACCCAGTCATGGCTCGCCACCCAATACCAGATGGCGACGTTGACCTCGTCCTGCATCAGGGGCGCGACTACCTGACGGAAGGATTCCTCCGGCATGATGAGCATGGCGTCCAGGCTCTCGGGTGCGAGGAACCAGTAGGGATCGTCCGGATCATCGGGCTGCCAGATGCCCGCGATCCGCACTGTGACCTGCGTTCGACGGCCCGCATCGCCTGCAGCCTCGCCCGCCCGGTACGCGATGAGCGCCTCGCCTGTTCGGAGGCCCGTTTCGTTGGCCAGCCCCTCCCCGATCACCACCTCGATCGGGTCAAACGAGGTAGCGCTGACGGTAGGCCAGCTCCCCTCGACGAGCGTCACGTGGTCAGATAGACCGGTCGCAAAGGCCAGGTTGGTCCAGGCCAGGGGACGACGTGCGCTGTCATAGGAAGCACCATCGGCAGGAAACAGCGTGAACTGGGGCGACTTGACATGGCGAACCGACGAGAGCATCGGAAGACCCAGCGCCTCCGGAGCGAGCTCCATGAGGTGGGTGTCCACGCGCTCCAGCCGCTCGATATCCAGCGAGCCCTGCAAAGACCCCAAATACGAGAACATAAAGGAAAAGGGAAGTCGCGCGGCATCGTCGCCTCTGGTGGGCGCGAGCCGCTCCTGCAGGGCCCTCAACGAAGAGGCATCCGCATAGATCGGCACGGCACTGGCGATAGCGACGGCGACCGACAATCCCAACAGCATCGCCAGGCTAAGCCGCTTGTCATTGAGGAGTCTGCGCACCGCATAGCCGAGCATCCCCAGGAGGCTCATGACCCTAGTGCCGCCTCTAGGTGCCCTGCGGCCGCAGGCCGTGCTTTACTGCCGCCCGCCAACTCAGACCTCCAGATCCGGATAGGTCGTCAACACGGTTCGCTGGAGCTCTTGACCAAGTTCACCAAACGGTCGTGGGCGGTCCTGAGGACGGGTACCCTTTTGGTTGATATCTCCCATCAGGCTCCAGTTTCGTCCCATGCCCTGTGGCTCAGAGGCCGGCAACGTGTAGCGGGTCAGGTCCAGCACCTGCCACTCGCCGTCCGCCTGCCAGTCTCGGATCAGGGCCAGGCGAAAGTGCTGGTTCATGTACCAGCGCACCTCGAGATGAGCTTCTGAGCCCCCCAACCCGGTCCCCCGTTGGTAAAACGCATAGTTGAGACCATCGTTGTTCTGGTGCTCGCGCCGCCAAGCCTCGCCAAACTCGCCCAGATTGCAGCAGACCGCATCAGGCCATCGTTGGCGGATGCCCTTCAGCCATGCCGTCAGCGCCTCCAGGTGACCCACGCCGTCGACCAGCGAGATCTCCCAGCAGTTCGTCACCCAGCCAAATCCGTTACGCGTCAGGCCGTCACCGAAATGGACCGCCGTCGTATCCAGCATCTGCCGCACGCCCACCTCTGGTCCATAGCGCCCGATAGTCTCGATTGGGCCGACACCCATCCGACTGTTGTAGGTTCGGGTCGCCCCGGCATAGCGCGCTGCCACAAAGTCCACCGTCCAGCCGTCCAGGTTCACACAGTCGATGAAATCATGCGAGCTCTGTGCCGCCTTGCAAAAGTGCTCTCGCGAGGGATAGTAGGGATAGGAGATCGATCCGTCTCCATCGCCGTTATCGATGGCATACTGGCTCCAGACGCTGCCTTGGCAAACATGAACGTCCTCCACGTCAGCCAGGTAGGCCAGGCAGTCCGCGGGCAGGAACCCAGCCACCACGCTCGTCGGTCGGTACCCGCCACCTACGATCTCTTGGACCCGTGCCAACCCCTCGTGGAGATCCCGGTTGATCTGATCTCGCTCGTTATACATGGGCGCAAAGTACCCGCCCGGAATAAAGGTGACGTCGTCGCCCTCTTGCTCGTGGTAGGTGCGCAAGAGGTCCCGAATAGCGCGGTACTGGGGTCGTTCGTCGTGCAGCGCCCGCCAGCTGAGCGCCCACGTCATGGTGGCACCCGGCCATCCGGCTCGAAAAGCGTCACGCAACGCGCGGACGGCCTCTGGCGTGTGGATCTCTGCCTCATCCTTGCCCTCGACCCGCTCTCGCGTGACCTCGATCTGGTTGACGCGCACAACCGAGTTAAAGGTCAAAACGCGCTTGCCCGCAAGATCAGTTAGCATTGGGTCTCTCCATGGGACGGCCCTTGCCTTCCACGCGGCATGCCACGTAGAGACAAAGGCCGTCCTCCACTAGCCCGTTCGGTCGGGCGTTCGCTCACGCCACTACAGGAAGGCTACCACGCGTCCGCGTTCCACTCGGGGTGATCCAGGATCTGAGCCTCTACATTGGTCTGCCAGATGTCCTCGAGCTGCCGAATGCACTCGTCAAGGTCGATCTGGTCGGCATAGTAAAGCTCACACACTTGGAAACCGATGTCAGTGAACTGAGTCCAGATAAAGTCCTTCCCATCCTTGCCGTGCGGATTGGGAACATAGTGGCCCCAGAGCTGGCGACGGAACACGGGATCGGGAATCGCCTCCTCAAAGCTAGTGACCGTCGGATCCCATCCCTTGGGCTCGCTGTGCTCGTTCCAGTACGCAACGCTTTCCTCGCAGGTCATAAAGTGCAGAAAATCGAGCACGAGCTCAAGCTGCTTCTCGTCCTTGGCCGTGCTAGCCGGGATCATCCAGGGCAGATCCAGCCGCAGGAAGGCTCCCGAGCTGCCGCCAAGAGCGCGCACTTGCGTACCGGTTCCCAGCGGGCTGCTCTCCTCGGTGATAGGCGGCAGCGCAAAGGTGCCGAACTCGAAATCCATCTCTGGATCGGCTCGCAGCGTCAAAACGCGCCACGGGCCGTGGTTCCACTCCGATGCCAGGTTCTTCAGGATCCACGGGTTACCAGCGGCCTCGTCACGCGGACTCAAAAAGTCCTCTGGCCAGTACTGGACCTGCTCCTTGATCAGTCGCAGACACTCACGAATGGCGTCGTGACTCGCCGGGCTGAACAGCCCCTTGCGGGTGGCCCAGGCCGCCTCCTTCATGGACACGTTTCCGTCCGGCTGTCCGATATCCTGGTCATCGATGGCATGATCAAGCGTGCCGTAGAGATAGTCCTCAGCCAGGTTCTGCGTGTAGAGACGGACCGGATGCGTGCGGTTGCCCGCGCTGCCAAAGTCAAAAGGCACATACCCCGCCGTCAGCAGCTTGTCCATCTGATCGAGCCATTCCGCATAGGTCGTCGGCTCTACGCGCACCACCCCGTCGCCCATGTCGACGGTATCGACGCCCGCGTCCAGCATCATGTCCAGGTTATAGTAGATCACGATCTGGTTAAAGGCGCCGAGGAGCGGCATACCGACCACAAAGATGGCGCCGCCAGGACCACGGATCTGGCCGCCCACATAGTCGCCGCCCACCGTCATGTCCTCTTTCCAGGCCTTTTTGTCGGGAGAGTACGGATTGGGCAGCTCCAGAAGGTCTTGAAGGTCCATGAACAGCGCGGTGTCCCAGTACATTTCCTGGTTCCAGGCATACACCACGTCGGGCAGCGTGCCGGCCACGGCCTGCACGCGGATCCAGTTCCAGGTGTCTTCCGCCGGGGCGGACACTAGCTCCACCTCGACGCCCGGCTGCGCGGCCTTGTACTCTTCCAGGAGCGCCAAGGCGCTCTTGTGTACATAGCTGGTGCTCTCCGGGTCCTCAAAGTTGCCCTGGGTCATCCAGGTGATCTTGCCCGAGAGCTTGGTCTCTTCGGGCTCCGAGGGCGCCGCCGTCGCACCGGGCTGGCTGGGTGCCGCGGTTGGCTCCGCCGCAGGCTGGCAAGCCGCCACGGCCACGGCCGCCCCGCCCACTGCCATCGCCCGCAGCAAGTCTCGTCGACTCAACATCAGATCCAACATGTCATCCTCCTCAGTGTGCTAACGCAACAGTCCGCAACCGGCCGGCCGCGACTATCCTCCGATACCGCCTCCTTTCTCGCTATAGCTTTACCGCGCCAGATGTGATGCCAGAGATGAACGACCGCATACCAAAGAAGAACATGATCAGGAGCGGAATCGAGGCCATGACGTTCCCCGCCATGGCGCGGCCTGGCGTGGGAAACTGGCCGGTGGTGTTCAGAAATACGATCGCCTGAGAGATGGTGCGGATGTCGTTGCTGATCAGCACCATCAACGGCCAGATAAAGTCGTTCCATACACCCAGCGTATGCATGATCGCCAGCGTGGCCAGGATGGGCACGGACAAGGGCAGAATGATCAGACGCCAGATGCCAACGTGGCTGGCACCATCTAGCCGTGCCGCCTCGAACAGCTCCTCGGGCAACCCCTCGAAAAAGGTCTTGAGCATGAACATGTTGAAAGACTGCCCGCCCGCGATATAGGGCAGGATCACCGCCCACCAGGTGTTGCTCATCCCCAGCTGAACCACCCACATGAACCGTGGGATCAGGGTGAGGATGCCAGGGATCATCATCAGGCCAAGAAAGGACATAAAGATGATCTCGGATCCGGGAAACTTGTGTCGGGCCAGGACATAGGCCGTCACCGACGCAAACACCAGCATCGGCACGCCGCTGAGAAAGACGATGGCGATCGTGTTGAGCATGTATCGCCAGACCTGCCCGAACGCAGAGGTATAGTTGTTCCACTCAAAGGGCAACGTGATCCGAAAGATGCCGTACTCCATCTGGATCGTGCTCTTGAGCGACATGTTGAACATAAAGTACATGGGATAGAGGGCGCCCAACACCATCACCAGCAACCACACATGCAACCCAAACTGGCTCCACGAGAATCGGCGTGCCGTCATCTCCCTCTCCCTACGATGTGAACTCGACGGTAGACCGCACGTACTTTAGGTTCAGATATGTCAGGCCAAAGATGAGCAGGAACAGAAACGTACCGATGGCGCAGGCATAGCCCATCTGCTGCCGCTGCGTGGCCGCGTTGTACATGTGCAGGCCAGGTACCATGGTGGCCATGCCGGGACCACCATTCGTCATGATCAACACACCCTCAAAGCCCTGGATGTTCCCGATCACAGTCAACACCAGGAACAGCTTGACCTGTCCCATCACCAGGGGCAGCTCTAGATGCCAGAATCGCTGCCAGCCGTTGACGCCGTCGATCCTGGCCGCATCGATGAGCTCATTCGGAATGTTCATGAGGCCGGCCAGATAGAATAGGATCGTCGTGCCACCGGACCAAGGGAAACCCACGAACATGAGCGCGTAGAGGGCATAGTCAAAGTTGCCCAGCCACGGTCGCGCCACGTTACCAAGCCCCGTGCCCCTAAGCACTTCATTGATCAGGCCATTCAGCCCCAAAAAGTTCACCCACAGCAGCGCGCCAACGACGCCCGGAATGATGGCCGGCAGGATAAAGAGCACCCGGTACCGATACTGCCAGCGGTCGCTCGTCAGCCGGTAGATAAAGACCGCATTGATCAAGGGAACGATCATTTTCACAATGTTCGCCAGGGTCAGCTTGATCATGTTCACCCAGGACTGATTTAGGTACGGGTCCCGCAGCATCTGGCGAAAGTTACCCAGCCCGTACCAACGTGACTGGGCGCCGCTCCAGATGGTGAACGAGTGGTAGATAGCCGAGATGGCGGGAATGTAGGAAAAGGCAAGCACAAAGGCCATACTGGGGAGCAGCAGTAGATAGAGCAGCTTGGCCTGACCCATCCGTCGCAGCAGCCCCTCTCGGCGGTGCTTGGCGGCCCCCTTGGCAGTTGCCGATACGGCCATCTAGTCCCCCTCTCTGCTGCGGGATCGGCCCCCGCGAATCCGGTATCGAATTGACAGCCCTTTGCCCGATGGCATACTAGACCCGTGCAAGTCCAGTATGCCACGAGTTGGCCGCCCGTGCGTGCAGAGTCATGCAGAGTTGTGCAAGGAGTCAGGCGGGTGGAGTCTAGGTTCGAGGTGTTCTCGGAACAGATGCGCAAGGCGCTGCGACACCTGGATGATCCCGTCTATCTCGAGACGCTACCCCTGGCCCGCGAGTTGGCTCGGAGCACGGGGATGTCGGACCTGTCAGCTGGGCAGTTGGTTCGGCGGACTCTACGGCTAGGCATCGCCTCGCTCGAACCCTCCTCGCTGGGCGATGACTCGCTGGTCGATGCCACCACCTACCAGGTGCTCTATCGTTACGCCCTCCTGCGTCGAACCATGACGGCCATCTCGCAGGAGCTGGGCATGA
Organism: Chloroflexota bacterium; assembly: GCA_036803245.1. GTDB lineage: Bacteria > Chloroflexota > Anaerolineae > UBA1429 > UBA1429 > DAIRUQ01. The sequence goes on from DAIRUQ010000026.1 coordinate 27,547, forward strand.
GTGTGCGTTCCGGCTACTATGCCCTATCGCGAGCCACTGAGGCGCTGACTCGCATCGTGGTCGACCTGCTAGAGTCGCCCGACGAGTCCGATCCTGCGCATTCGGCGCCGTCCTCCACGCCCGCGCAGCGCGTCCGAGAGGAACTAGGGCTTCTAGCTAGCGAGCATCCCCAAGAGGTGCGCGTCTGTCAGTTGCTGGATGAGATCGTCCAGGACCTTCAGCCGCTGGCCGACGAGACGGGCATCGAGCTATGCGCTTGTCTTCCCGCGGGCGAGCTTCGCGTGGCCACCAAACGCGTGCTGCTACGGCAATGCATCGTGAATCTCCTGAGCGGGCTGATTGCCGCCTCCTGCGGAGGGCGCGTGACGGTGCGGTTGGGCCGCTGCAACGACTTGGTTACGGTCGAGGCCGACGGCACGCGGGTGAGCCTGCCGTGCGGCGCCAGCGCCGATACGCCCTTTGCCATTGCCCGGCGCATCGCCGAGGCGTTGGGGTTAGCCTGGCGCCAGCAGAACGGCCACGACACCTGCTGGGTGGCCATCGGCATTCGTCTTTCCAGCAGGCGACGGGTCCTTGTGGTTGACGATAACGAGGGAGTTATCTCGCTCATCCGCCGCTACCTCCACAGTCAGCCCTATGGCGTGTGGGGCGCTCACGATGGGCAACAGGCTCTGAGCCTCCTCGACGAGCTCCGCCCTGATGTCATTGTGCTGGATGTGATGCTTCCGGGACAGGACGGATGGGAGGTCTTGGCGATGCTACGCGATGCCTGCCAGGCCATGGGGCACGATGTGCCCGTCATCGTCTGCTCCATTATCGACGATCCCCGCCTCGCCAGTGCGTTGGGGGCACGAGCCTTTCTCCACAAACCTGTCACGCGAGCCGGCCTCCTTCAGGCTCTCGACGCGGTGACCTCGGTTTGATACGTCGGCGAGACGACCTCTACCGCGGAGCTGATCAGTTCCATGGCCGCTCCAGCCGAGATGCCACCCGAACGGCTGACGGTAAAATGGCTCCCATGCCGTCGAAGGCTCTCCTCGGCGAATGCGGTCGCCGTGACCGCCACGACGGTTGGCACCTCGGCCCCCGAAAGCTCGGCTAACCGCGCAGCCACCTCAAAGCCGCTGATATCGGGGAGTATCAGATCCAGAAGGACTAGGTCGACCTCTTCGTCTCGCGCGATCCGCACGGCCTCCAGGCCGGTATATGCGGTGAACACCCTTCCCCGATAGCGCAGAATCCGTAGTAGGCGCGAGACGAGGCTCACAAAACCAGGATCGTCGTCCACGACCAGGATGCTACCATAGTCCCCTTGGCCGATCGTCTCGGCCAGCATCTCGCGCGTGACCGGCTTGCCGAGACTACCTGAAAATGCCGGGTTCAACGTTAGCCAGCTCTGGCTGGGGATGGAAAAGCGGAGCACAGGGACATTGTGCTGGTCGCAGACCTCGTCCAGACGGTCCAGCCATGCCTCGGAGGGGGCGTCCGGCGCCAAGTTTACCGCCACGCACTGGGGTCGCCAGCGGCCGATCAGCTCCGGAACGTCGGTCACCGACGCTGCGCGTATGATCCTCCTATCCTGAATGTGGCGGCCAAGGAGTTCGGCGAGGCCCTGATCCTGTTCCACCAACAGAATCGGCCTGGTCTCGCCGCCCACAGCGGGCGCTGCGGTCTGCTGCAGCACGTTGGACATGGGCCTCATACCCGGCAGGGGCAGCGAGAACCTGAAGACGCTGCCCTGCCCCGGCGTGCTCTCCGCCCAGATTCTGCCCCCGTGCAGTTCCACAAACTGACGGCTTAGCGCCAGGCCCAGGCCGGCGCCGCTGCCCGTTCGCAGGCCCGCATCAGCCTGCTGGAACCGCTCAAACAAGCTGCCGATCTGATCCTCGGGAATGCCCACCCCCGTGTCCCAAACGCTGACGGTGACAGAGCCAGCATCGGTCGTCGTCGAGATCCCGATCTCACCTTGCTCGGTAAACCGAACCGCATTATTCAGCAGGTTGATCAGCACCTGGCGGATGCGCGTGCGATCGGCAAAGACCTGGGGGGTCTCGTCGTCAAGGTCTAGTGTCAAGCGCAGTCCTCGCTGCCGCACCAAGGGGGCCACGGTCTCCGCGGCCTCACGGGCGACTACCTCTACGCCCAGCATTTCACGGACCATCGGAAGCCGGGCCACATCGAGCCGCGAGAGGTCGAGCACGTCATTCACCATGCTCTGGAGATGCCGAGCAGCCCGGTACAGCTCGCCGACATCTCCCACGAGCTCGGGTGTCCAATCAACGCCCTCGTAGGCGTCGGGGTCCAGGTACATGATTTCTGCAAAGCCAGCGATCAGGTTCAGAGGCGTGCGCAGCTCGTGGCTCACATTGGCGACAAAGTGCTCCTTGTGCATGCGCGCTTCCTCAGCCTCTTGCCGCGCCAGGGCCAGCTCCTGGATCACCCGCGCTAGATGCTCGGATGTGTCACCAAGAGCCTTTAGCGTGCGATTCAGTTCCCCCCGCTGTGAGCGCAGGTCCACCAGAAGCTCCGCCGCGCGCTGCTGGCTGTGCCCAGACCACGTAAGCGCCACCGCGAACCCGTGGAGCGAGAGCCAGGCGAGAAGTGCCGTCAGCCACGCCAAGCCGACCGCGGGCCACATTACATCCGCTGGCGCAAGAGCGACCAGCCCGCCCGTCACCAGAACCAGGGCGGCGATGCCAGAGACATGCCCCACCACATAGTTGCCCAACACCAACGCGGCCCCAAAGAACGGAAGCCATCGGCTACCGAGCAGCCCCAGCGATATCATCCATAGGGCGACCGGCCCCAGGACCAACAGCATCGCTGCCAGCTCTCGTCGTCTCTGGGCCACCGCCACCGCCACCACCCCCACCGCCAACAGGCCTAGGTTCAGCCAGAAGGCTGTGTTCTTTTCCGTCGCAGAGGCAGGCCGAGCGAGCATGGCGGAAACGAACCCGATCGCAAGCACGACGCTCGCCACCCGCATCAAAAAGCTGGACTGCAGCTCGGCGACGTCAGCCGCCAAGCCTTGAGGCAGCGCCGAAGCCTTTGCCTGACTCGATAGTCTGCGCATCAACACCCCCTCGCCGCCCCGCCCGATACCGCCCCGGGAACGCTGGCCTCTTCTTGACATGATCCATGGTATGCTCCAGCACCGGCGCGCGCAACACAGGGCATCCAGTCGCCCCCAGACCGAACCATGATGCACCCTCAGAGACGCGCGCGCTTTCGCAGTATACCTGCTTGACAAGTCCGGGGCGCTATGCTATCTTGTTAGCACTCGGCGATGGTGAGTGCTAACTCATCTGCAGAGTGTCGTTTGGGGAGTGGTTTACACTGTGTGGATGCAGCACGCTTTGTGCTACGATCAGCAAGGAGGTTCCCAATGGCAGATGTCAACTTGAAGCCTCTGGCAGACCGCGTGGTCGTCGAGCCTCTCCAGAGCGAAGAGGTCACGGCGGCCGGTATCGTCCTGCCCGAGACGGCCAAGGAAAAGCCCCAGAAGGGGACCGTGCTGGCGGTTGGGCCTGGCAAACGCGACGACAACGGCAACCTGGTCCCCCTGGACGTCAAGGTTGGCGATGTGGTCCTGTATGCCAAGTACGGCGGCACGGATGTCAAGCTCGGGGGCGACCGCGAGGTTCTTGTTCTGCGCGAGAGCGATATTCTCGCCATCATTGGCTAGCAGCGGGAGGATATAGACCATGGCAAAGCAGCTCAAGTTCTCGGAAGATGCACGACGCTCCCTGAAAAAGGGTGTGGACACGTTGGCCAAGGCCGTAGGGTCGACGCTGGGGCCCAAGGGCCGC
>DAIRUQ010000027.1:0-22126 GCA_036803245.1 Chloroflexota bacterium
GTGGGTGGCGTAGGCCTCAAGGAGATCAAGGGCCATTCGCTCGCACAGCCGAATTTGACGGCAGAGACGATTGGGTGCATAATGCACTTGTTACGACTGGAGGCCATGGCGCACTGAGAAGGCCTGACGAAAACCGGTTCCTGTCCGTCGATCCTCTTCCAAGAGTGCTCGTTACGAGGACCTGGGCTACGTAGGACCCTCATGCAGCGAAACCCGAATGCGTTTCTAGCGCCCTCAGCAGTCACGCTGACCCGGTGGGTCTGAGTGCCCTGGCCGCGAATTGATCCAAGAATATGAGGAAGAGAATCGATGGGTAAGAAACTGTACGTAGGCAATCTGTCCTATAACACGACCGAGGACGGCCTACGCCGTCACTTTGAGGCCGTTGGCCCCGTGGCCGAGGCTGCCGTGATCACGGACCGCGAGACCGGCCGTGCGCGCGGGTTTGGCTTTGTGACCATGGAGAACGACGCCGACGCCGCTACGGCCATTTCCGAGCTGGACGGCAAGGATCTCGATGGCCGCAACCTCAAGGTTGCCGAGGCGAACCCGCCTCGCGAGCGCTCCGATCGCGGTGGCGACCGCGGGCGTCGCTGGTAACTCTCAACGTCGACGGCACGGGCGAGCGCTGAGGGTGGTGGCTGGCTAAAGCCAGGGCCAAGCTCGTAATCCGATCGCCGTCAGGACCGTACAACTGCATAGACTGAAGAACCGCGCTCGATGTAACCCATCGAGCGCGGTTTTCTGCGCCTGAGAAGTCCCCGGTTCAGCGTTCCAGCAGTAGGATCCAGTCCCACGGCCGGTCGAGTTGGCCGCCCTGGGGCGGGACGAACGCTTTCGCGCTGGTGGGGCGGGCGGCCTGCAAAGAGCCCTCTCGTGGATCGAACCAACGGGCCTGCCCCCATGAACCAGAGTCCGCAGGTGGCGTGATGGCCCCGCCCACTGGCATATAGTAGCAGAGTAGGTCGCGTTCGGCGCTGGCCAAGGCCAGGGGCCTATGGCCCGGCGGAAGCTCCTGCGCGGCGACCAGTTCTGGTGCGGGAGCCAGACGAGTAAAGGGTGCAATCTCGGTGAGAAAGCGGCGTGCGTGCAACAGCTGCGCCAGGCCGGGTTGATCGCGGTCCAGCACGCCCCAGGGTCCCCACGAGTTCTCAAACCCGTGGATGATGCCCAGCCCGCTAAAGGCGCCACGCCAGGCGCCGCGACGGGTGTGGTCCACGTCGCAATGGCGATGGCCGGGCATGCGCAACTCGAACCCCGGGTTACGCTCATAGCCCCACTCGGCCAGCAGCGCCGACCCGGGCCATCCGGCCAAAGCTCGCGCGGCCGTCTCCTCGATGCCCGCGGCCAGCCAGCCGTCATCCGCTCCGGTGGTGCCCCAAGTCTGGAGCATGATCGCGTCGATGGCGGTCGGGTCTTGGCAGAACCGCTCGGCAAAAGGCGGCGTCGTGGGGCCATTGTGCACCGATACGATGTGGCCATGGGGGGCGGTGCGCTTGATCCAGCGGGCGATGCGTAGCGCCCAGCGGTCGGCCACGGGGCTGTAACGCCAATCGCCATCGGGATAGTACTCGTACTCGTTCAGCGGGGTCCAGAACCAGACGCAGTTGAACGCGTCATAGCGTGCGATCAGGTAGCGCATCCACAGCTCCTCCCACTCGGGGACGAACCGCTGTCGCGCGTTAAAGGGGAACTCGAATCCCCAACCCTCCATGATCATCTCGAGGCCGAGGCCCAGCGCCTCCACGCGGCGCACGACCCGGTCCACTGTGGCGAAATACTCCAGGTTGAAGCGATCGAACTGCGGCGATTGCTCACTGCCGCCCCAAGCCCAGGTGCTACGATGTTGCCAACTGGAGTGACCCTCGGGTGGGTGGAATGGGCTGACCGGCAGGCGCACCCGCAGCAGGTTGAACCCCTGCGCAGCGCGACGATCCAGAAACGCGTCCACCCCCAGACCGCAGTGGGCCATGCCAAACAGGTTATAGACCGTATCCCCCAGCAGAAATGCCGGCTGGCCGTCATCCCAGTGGAATCCCCAGGCGCGGCCGGGCGTGGCCTTTAGCGTGCCTCGCCCCTGGTCGGGCGCGACGTCAAAGGCGATCTCCTGGCAGAGGCCGTCGTCGTGGGGGTGTGGCAGGGTGCGCAGCGTCCAGCGGCCGGGCTGCCGCGGGGTGTAACGGATCCGCCAGCGGCCCTCGCCGTCGTAATAGGCGGGCATCTGGTGGCTGGAGCCGTCGGGCGCCGTCAAGATGGCGTTCAGCAGCACATCAGCAAAGGGGTTGCGATAGCTTTGGGCGGCGTGAAGCGTCCATTCGGCCACGCGGCCCTGGCGGATAGTCTCTGGCACGGTGCCTCCTTGCGTTCTAGGCTTGATCGCAGCGTTGCGCGAGCCAGTCACGGTAGGCCGCGTTGAGCTCGGCGGCTCCAGCCACCGGCGAGCGCGGGCTCATATAGTGCGGGTAATCGAACACGGCGTGGCGCTCGACGTATGCCTCGGTGACAGCCATCCTCCGCGCCAGGCGCTCCCAGGTGATGGCCCGATTGACGTCGGCGGTGCGCTCTTGGCGAGGAAAGGCCTCGTTGACGGCCCATAGGTGCGCCCGGTGGGCGGCAAACACCGGCGCCGCCGCCGCGTACCAGTCGGCCATTTTGTCGTCGGGGGCGGTGCCATCCTGCATGGCGTACACGTCGATGCCCTCGATCTGGCGCAGCATGGCATCCCATTCATTGGCGAACTGGGCGGGCGTGGTGGCAGCGTCGCCCAGCGTCACCCGCGAGGTGAACCAAGGGCCGTGGGCCACGGGCAGATCGGGGGTCAGCTCCTTCAGGAACAGCGGCAGGCGTGTGAGGATATGCATCACCTCGCCCCGGTGGACCCGGTCCCCGGCTTCGTGTGGAATGTACCAGCCCCACAGCCTGGGATGGTCGCCGTAGCGCTCGTTGAGCTCGGGGGCCACCTTAAGGTTGATTAGGAGATCTTCCTCTGGATCCCAGCAGCCGCCCCCGTCCTGGAACTGCCGAAAGTAGGTGACGTCGGCCAAGCCCAATACCACTTGCAGGCCGTGCCGTTCCGCCAACTCGAACACCATCCCTAGCGCGTCGTACGGGAGCTGCCGTGGCATCACGCGGCTGGGGTAGGCGGCGCGGTCTCTCAGCACCGACATCTGCACACAGACCATCTCCAGGCCGTCCTGGGCCATGTCAGCAAAGCATTGGGCCCACCCGTCGCGTCCGTAATGCAGCGCCGGTAGATCCAGCATGTCAAAGAGGTCGATGGGCGTGAGGGCGATGGGTTGCATGGCCCTAGCTGTCTCCAGGCCGCATCCCCGCCACCATGTCGCGCGTTGGCGGGTACACTGACCCCTCAATGCCCGCGCGACCGGCGTGGTAGATGCTGGCCAGCTCCTGCGCTGCGACGAAGCAGGCCTCGGTGAGCACGCCGCCGCTGCTGGCTAGTTCGGCGTCCATCCGCGCCCGTAGGTAGAGCACACGCCAGCGCCAGCCTTGTTGCACCGCCGGCGGTAGGGCCGCGTCAAGGCCCGCCACGATCTCCCAGGCGCGGGCGGCGTGAGGCATGGCCGGGGCGTGCACCCGCGGCGGATCCGAGCGGTAATCCAGGTGGTGCGGCAGGGCCGCCTCCATGGCCGCGACGGCCTTGGACAGGTCGTCGGCGTGCTCGGGCCCGAACTCGTAGGCCAGGTAGGCCCGCAGCGTGTCCTGCACTGGACGGACGGGATCCCAATACAGCCCCGCGCACAGAACCTTGTTGAGGTCCTCGTAGATTCCCTCCGAGTAGGGGAACCCGCCGGATAGCAGCGATCCAGCCTCGTCCCAGTAGCGCTGCAACCGCGCTGGGTAGGGGTTGGCGCCATAGCCGCCCCAGGGCCAGTTGGCGAACATGCTAACCTCGGGAAAGCCCACCATGGGCAGGCCGCCGGGCGGGCCGTGCCTGCGAGGGTAGGGCGGGAACAGGTCGACGGCGTCATCGACGATCAAATAGTCCGCCCAGGGGCAGCGTCGCGGCAGCGCCTCGTCGAACGCCTCCCATTCGCCCTGGATGAAATGGTCGAAATACCAGGTAGAGAGCAGCACCTTGCCTTGGGGTTGATGCTCCTTGAACTGGCGGGCCAACGGCTGGGCCATCTTGAGAAAGCCGTTCGCGCCCCACGGCGCGCATTGGGGGCAAGTGCAGCCGCCCTGGTCATAGGGCCAAAGCCAGAGATAGTCGATGCCCACGTCAGAGAAGGCCTCCAGCCGCTCGGCGGCCCAGCGCAGCTCCAGCTCGACGGCGCCGGGCTGGCTGGGGCATAGCTCGCGGCGATAGTGTCCGCCCGGCGGGTGGTGATAGCCGTTGTGGCCGGAGGTCCAGTCGGCGCGCAGCTCCGGCGGGCTGTCATCATAGCCCTCGTTGGCGATGGTGGTGAGGGCGGTATCCAAGCCCACGTCGCGGGCGGCCTGCAGAATGGCCCGTAGCCGCTCCAGCATGGCCTGGGCGGCGGGATCGTCGATGCCGCGGAAATGGTGCATGTCGAACCAGACGGCCACCACGTTGATGCCCCACAGCGCCAGCTCTTGGACATAGCGCTGGATCTCCTCAATCGGTGCCACGTGGTAATAGTTGTAGAAATGGGTGGCGAAATAGATCCCCCGCACCGGCAGCGCCGGTTGGTCGGCTCCGCGCCAGGCGCCGGGCGCCCAACCAGCCTCGGTGAACTCTCCCTCGCGCAAGAGCCGCCCGATGCCGTACACCAGGCCGCGCGGATCGGCGCCGGCCAGCGCCAGGCCGCCGTCGGCCGCGTCGCGCAGAGCATACCCTTCGGCGGGCAGGGTGGGGTCCAGCGCCAAGGTCAGGGTGGGGCCATGGCCCTCGGTGGAGAGGGGTGGCAAGCCGTGCCGCACGATCTCGGCGTTCAACAGGCGTGCAGCGGTGGCCAAGGCCGGGGAGGACGGATCAGCCAGATCAATGCGATAGCATACCGACATGGCGGGCTCCTCTCTGCGTGGGCGAGCCGAACGCGACCGAGTATAGCGCCGGCCATGTCGTTGGCAAGGTTGCCTTCTGTCGGGCTATACTGTACCAGGCGTGCATTTGGCGAAACGGAAGCGAGCGTAGTGGCCCCATGAATCACGTCGTCGCAGCCCAAGAGGCCGATATCGCCGCCTGGCGCGAGCTAGCGCGGCAGGTGGAGCCGCTATTCGGCGCGCCCATGGCCGACGATCCCGGCTTTGTGCGGGCCGTTGGGAACGCCATCGCGCAAGGGCGCGCCCTCTGCGTCCATAGCGCTGAGGGGATGCTGCTGGGTGGCCTGCTCTGGAGTGGGCCGGATCCGACCTACGAGATCGGCTGGCTGGCGGTGGATCAGGCCGCTAGGCATCAAGGCGTGGGCCGTGCGCTGGTGGAGGCCTTTCTGGCCCAGGTGCCGGCTGGCCAGGAGGTGCGGGTGGTCACTTTTTGTGAGCAAGATCCTTTGGGGGCGCCAGCGCGAGCCTTTTACCGGGCGCTGGGCTTTTGCCCGGGCGAGGCGACACAGGATCGCAACGGCATGCTGCGGCAGGCATACTACCTGCGGGCGGATCCATCTGATCAGCGAGGAGGTTCGACGGCATGAAGGTTCTGGGCATCTGCGGCAGCCCCCACGAGCACGGCAACACGGCCTACGCGCTGCGGCACGCCCTCTCAATCTTGGGAGAGGAGGGCGTCGAGACGACCTATGCCGCGCTGGCGGGGCTCAGCATCCATCCCTGCGAGGGCTGCTTTCGCTGTCGCTATGGCACCTGCGTTCATCAGGACGACGCCGGCCCCATTCTCGACCAGATGCGTGCCTGCGACGGCCTGATCCTGGCCTCGCCGGTCTACATGGGCATGGTCTCGGGCCAGATGAAAGTGCTAATGGACCGCAGCGTCCTCTTTCGCACCGGCGGCGATTTCGCGCTCTCGGGCAAGTTGGGCGCGGGCATCGCCTGCGGCGGGTTCCGCAACGGCGGCCAGGAGCTCACGCTCCAGAACATGCAAACCTTCTTTCTGCAGCAGGATATGCACGCCCTTTCCGATGGGCCGCGCTACAGCCATTCGGGGGCGGCGGTGGTGGGGCAAGCCTCCGAGGATGTGGTGGGCCTGCAGACGGTGACCAACCTGGCCCGCCGCCTGGCCCGCGCCCTGCGAGAGCGCCAGGGAGGTTGACGGCGGCGTCGCGCGCTAGACAGTCAAGGCCGGCTCTGCCAAAGAGCCGGCCGTTTGGCGTAGCCGTCGCAGAGCCCTACAAGCCCAGCAGCCGGATGGCGTTCTCGCGGGCAACCTTTTGGAAGACGGCCTCGCTGATGGCGCCAGAACCGCGCAGCTCTAGCAGCAGATCCACCAGGCCGGTGGGGGTGTCGGGCGCGCAGATGTCGGTGCCGAAAAAGAGGCGATCCTGGAACTCGGTTAGGAACTTGGCCGCGTAGGCCATGTCGCGCGCCAGGGCGTTGCGGCCGCTGTTGGCCGATAGGTCGCCGCACAGATTAGGGTAGCGCCGCATCAGGCGCGGGATGGCTCCCTCGGTGGTGATGGGCGTATCCGGGTAGCCGTCGCGCGCGCCCACCGTGGGCAGCGGGGCCATCTCGGCCCAGAACGGCTGCGAGTGCCCCAAAAAGATCAGGTCGGGGTACCGTTTCAGCGTCAGTTCGAGCTGCGGCAGCCCGGGATCGTCGTACAGCCCATAGTAGCCGCCCACCGCGGGCGCGATGTGGAACGTCACCGGGAACCCCACCTCTTGGCAGTGGCGGAACAAGTTCTGCACCATCGGGTCCAGGAACGGCAGGTTGGCGGTGATCTCGCCCAGGCCCTTGGCGCCTTGCTCCTTATAGTGGCGCAGCACGTGGCCCAGGTCGGCGGTGGGGCTATTGGCGACGGCGCGGGGGTCCACGTTGCAGAACGGGATGAAGCGGTCGTTCTCGCGCGAGATGGCCAGCACTTCTTCGTTGGATTGGGGCTGGAGCGAGCATTCGGGGCTCACACCCGGCAGGATCACCGCTCGCTCGACCTCGATAGCGTCATACCGCTCGATGAGCTGCGTCGGCGTCGCATAGGGCTGCTTGCCGCCGCGGCTGGCGCCGGGCATGCTGCGGGTGTGAACGTGGATGTCGATGAACATGGTTGCTCCTTCCAGGGCTTCTGCTTGCAGGCCGTGAGCGGGGGCTCGCCAGCCACGATGGGGGAGTGCGCCTATCCTGCCGCCACCGCCTCTTCCCGGACGCCTGCCATCAGCAGGCCCACGCGCTCTCGCGTGGCCTCGGCGGCGTCCAACGTGGCGATGATCTCGCCCTCGTACATGACGGCGACGCGGTCCGAAAGCGACAGGATCTCGTCCAACTCGGCCGAGACCAGCAGCACGGCCACGCCGCTGTCGCGCTGCTCGACGATCCGCCCGTGGATGAACTCGATGGATCCGACGTCCAGGCCGCGGGTGGGCTGCGCCGCGATCAGCAGCTTGATGGGGCGCCCCAGCTCGCGGGCGACGACGACCTTTTGCTGGTTGCCGCCCGAGAGCGATCCCGCCGGCGTGTCGATGCTGGGCGTGTGTACGCTGAATTGCTCCACGAGACGGCGCGCATTGGCGTCGATGGCCTCATCATCGCGCAGGCCCCGTCGCGAGAACGGCGGCTGGTGGTAGGTGTCTAGCACCAAATTGTCGCGGATCGGGTCCTCGTCGACCATGCCGTACCGGTGTCGGTTCTCGGGGATGTGGGCCATGCCCAGCATGGTGCGCGCTCGTGGCGAGGCATGGGTGACGTCGGTGCCGCTGATGGTCACCGTGCCGCCAGTCGGCTTGAGCAGGCCGGTCAGCGCCTCTACCAGCGGGGTCTGGCCGTTGCCCTGCACCCCGGCCACGCCCAGAATCTCGCCGGCGCGCACGTGGAGGCTGGCGTCACGCACAGCCAAGTGCCTCCCGCCGGCGCCGGCAGTTCGGTCGTCCACCACCTGCAGCCGGTCCACGTTGAGCACCACCGGCCCGGGTTGCGCGACGCCTTTGGGCACTTGCAGGATCACCTCGCGACCGACCATCATCGACGCCAGTGATTGCTGGGTGGATTCCTGGGGCAGCGCATGGCCGACCAGGCGGCCTCCCCGCATGACCACGATGCGGTGGGCCACGTCCAGCACCTCGCGCAGCTTGTGGGTGATAAAGATGATGGCGTGGCCGCGTTCGGCCAGCCCACGCATCACCCGGAACAGGTCGCGGATCTCTTGCGGCGTCAGCACGGCAGTGGGCTCATCCAGGATCAGGATGCGCGCCTCGCGGTAGAGCGCCTTGAGGATCTCTACCCGCTGCTGCACGCCCACCGGCAGCTCCTCGATGATGGCATCGGGATCCACCGCCAGGCCGTGCTGGTCCGAGAGCTGCTGCACCCGGCGGCGGGCGCGGTCGAAATCCAGCATCCCCAGCCGACCCGTGATCTCGGCCCCCAGGATCAGGTTCTCGGTGACGGTCATGGGCTGGACCAGTTGAAAGTGCTGGTGCACCATGCCGATGCCGCGGGCGATGGCGTCACCGGGGTTGTTCAGCGCTACCTGCTCGCCGTCGACCCAGATCTCGCCCTCATCGGCGCGGTACAGCCCATAGATCACGTTCATCAGCGTGGTCTTGCCGGCGCCGTTCTCGCCCAGTAGCGCCACGATCTCGCCTGGGTACAGATCCAGGTCGACCTGGTCATTGGCCACCACCCCCGGGAACCGCTTGGTGATGCCGCGGGCTTGTAGGATGGGTGCGCGGTCGGACGTCTGCTGGTTCATGGCCTCACTCCGTCTCATAGACCTCGCCCTCGGCGGCGGGTGGCCGCGAACGCCCGACGAAACCGGCCAACACGACTATGGTGACCAGGTAGGGGAGCATGGAGATAAAGTGACGCGGTACGGTGGTGATGCCCGCCAGCAGCAGCTCGTTCTGCAGGGCTTGGCTGTAACCAAAGAGCAGCGACGCCCCAAGGGCTCCCACCGGGTTCCAGTTGCCAAAGATCATGGCGGCCAGCGCGATAAAGCCGCGACCGGCCGTCATGCCCTCTTTGAACTGGCCCACGGCCTCGAGCACCAGGAACGCCCCCGCCAGGCCCGCCAGCACGCCGCCCAGGACGGTATTGACATAACGCATGCGGTTCACGCGGATGCCCACCGTGTCGGCTGCGCGCGGGTGCTCGCCGACGGCCCGCGTGCGCAGGCCCCACCGGGTCCGAAAGAGCAGGATCTGCAGCAGCGCTACTAGCACCAACGTCGCATAGGTGATGGCGCCGTTATCGAATAGGACCCGCCCCAGCACCGGGATGTCAGCCAGGAGGGGGATCGGCATGTTCCCCATCTTGCCGATGCTCACCCAGTCCGGGTTGAAATAGTAGGTCGTCAGGCCGGTGGCCAGGATGATGATGACGGTGCCGCTGATGATCTGGTCGACCTTGAAGCGGATGCTTAGCAGCGCGTGGATATAGCCCATGGCCGCGCCGACCGCTAGCGCTGCCGCCACCGCGATGACGAGGCTCAGCCAGAGCGGCAAGCTAGCGGTGTTGACCTTGGCAGCAAAGGCGCCAAAGGCGCCCGCCAGCATCATCCCCTCGATGCCGATGTTGATGATGCCCGAGCGCTCGCAGAGCAGGCCGCAGAGTGCTCCCAACGTCAGCGGCACCGCCGCGCGGAGGGCAAAGTTGAGCACACCGCGCCCCAAAAAGATCCCCAACCAGCCCTGGCCCAGCCCCGTCACCTCTACGATGACGGCGGCGGCCATGACGGCCAAGGTGGCGATGACGCTGCCGCGCGAAAACCAGCGCAAGAACCGTTGCAGGCGGGGGCCGGCGCTATCCTGCATCGGAAGCCTCCTCTGCTGCGGTGGCGACTTGGGCCTGCAGTTCGGGCACGCCCTCGCCCAGATCTCGCAGGCGATAGATGCCCCGGATGATCTCGGGCGCGGCCACAAAGGCTAGCACCAGCGCCTGCACCACTTGGATGATCTGCACATCCACGCCGGACAGGAACTGCATGCGGGCCGATCCGGCGTCCAGCGCGCCGATCAGCAGCGCCGAGAGCGCCACCCCCAGCGGGTGCACTTTGCCCAGCAGCGCCACCGTGATGCCCTCAAAGCCAGCGCTGCCGGTGAACTCGGGCGCAAACTTGTAGTTCAGGCCCAGCGTCTCGATGGCGCCGGCCAGGCCCGCCAAGGCCCCGGCGATGGCCATGGTCAGCACCACGATACCGTTGACCCGCATGCCGGCGTATCGGGCCGCGTCCTGGTTCTTGCCCACCGTCTTGACCTCATAGCCCAGCACGGTTCGATTCAGGATCCACCAGATGATGAACGCGGCCGCAACGGCGATAAAGATTCCCCAATGGACGCGATCTAGCAGGTTGGGCAAGAACTGGGGGATGCGAGCCGAGGCGAGGACGTCGTGTGTCTCCGAGATGCCGTAAAAGGCTGCGCTGGGATCCGATAGTGGCCCCGGGCGCTGGCCTTCGGTTCCGCCGGCATAGACCGTCCAACCGACGAACTGGGACGCCACATAGTTCAGCATGATGGTGGTGATGACCTCGTGGGAGCCGCGCCAGACCTTGAGGGCCCCGGGGATGGCTCCCCAGAGCGCCCCGCCGACCATGCCTGCCAGGATCGATAGCGGCATATGGATGGCCGGCGCTAGCCCCTGAAAGCTGACACCGACGGCCACCGAGCAGATGGTGCCGATCAGGAACTGGCCCGAGGCGCCAATGTTAAAGAGGCCCCCCTTGAAGGCAAAGGCTACCGACAGGCCGGTGAGGAGCAGGGGGCAGGCCTTGCGCAACGTGCGCGAGACGGCTGCCGCGTTCCCGACCGAGCCACGCAGCAGGCCCGAGTAGGCTGCCAGGGGGTTGTCTCCCGAGAGCGCCATGATGATCGCCCCCACCAGCAGGGCGGTGACGATGGCCAGGCCCGGGATCTGAATGGCACGGACAAGAGGGGGGCTTACGCGAGCCGTGCGGGTCATGGCGCTGTTCTTACGCATTGACACTCCCCGTTGACGGTAGATCAGCGAGTTCGCACAGGGATGATTCTATGCGGGCTGCCCGAAAGACACAAGGGGAGGCATACGCCTCCCCTTGTGGATCGCTCCCGCGCTAGGATGCCCTAGCCGCCATAGCCGGTGCTGATGGTGCCGTCCTCTAGTCCCTTGGCCGTCTCTTCGAGCAGATCCTTGAGATCCTGGGGGAGCTGGTCCTCAAAGTCGTGGAAGGGGGCCAGGCCCGCCAACCCATAGTAGTCACCCGACGGCGCGTCGCCCTTTTTCGCCAGATCGCAGAGCTCGGCCACGGCCGGGGTAATCAGCTTCATGGCGCTGCTGACGAGACAGGGATGGGCGCCGGGCACCGTCTCCCACTGGTCGCTATCCACGCCGATGCAGTAGAGCCCGTCGTGCGTGGCCGTTTCCTCCAGGGCGCCGTTGCCGGTCATGCCGCCGGCGGCAAAAACCACGTCGGCCCCCCGGTCGATGGCCTGGGCGGCGGTCGCCGCGCCCCACTCGGGGTCGGTGAACGCCTGGCTGATCTCGCCCGGATGGTAGGTGGACACGATCTCAATGCTGGGGTCGATCGACTTGGCGCCGGCTTCGTAGCCCTCCCTGAAGGCCTTGACGGCCGGGATCAAGTCGGTGCCGAACACGCCAGCGATGGTGCCGCTTTCGCTCAGGCTCGCGGCCAGGATGCCGGCCAGGTAGCCGGCCTGGTCCTCACGAAAGATGAGGCCCACCACATTGGGCATCGGGTTGGCCTGGAACTGGTCCACCCCGATAAAGTAGATGTCGGGATACTCGGCCGCCATCTTGGTGGTGGCCTCGCCCAGGGCGAAACCGACCGTCACGATGACGTCATAGCCCTCCTCGGCGAACTGACGGATGTTGTCCTCATAGTCCTTGGCGTCGGTCGTCTCGATATACTTGGCCTCAGCGCCCAGCTCCTCTACCGCCAGTTCGACGCCTTCCCAGGCCGCCTGGTTAAAGCTCCGGTCGTTCACACGACCCACGTCGGTCACCAAACCGATCTGGAACTTGCCGCCGCCACCTATCGCGTCGCAGCCGGCTAGGCCCAGCGACGCAGTCAACATGACGGCCACGATGCCGAGCAGTGTCTTGCGCATCTTTTTCTCTCCTATTTCTTTGCCGCATCCCTGTGCAGGCCGTGGGCCTGCCCTTCCGTCCCCTAGTATATCCGATCGGCCGCGGCTGTACAGTGCCAACGCATAGGCGATGGATCGGTATCCACGCTCAGGCGCGCAACGTCTTGAGGCCGTGCCCCGTCAGCGTGGTGACTACGGTGGCGCCCTTGGGCAGCACCTGGAGCTGCCGCAGGCGCAGAACGCCCGCGGGCCCCGCTGCCGCGGTGGGCTCTACGTAGAGGCCCTGCCGCGCCAGGCCGTGCTGCACCGCTGCCAGCGCGTCATCAGTCACCGTGAGCACGGTGCCACGGCTGGCGTGGATCGCCTCCAGGATCTGGCGGCCGCGTCGCGGCGCCGCGATGGCGATGCCCTCGGCTACCGTGTGGACGGCGGGCACCGGTGCTGGCTCGCTCAGCCCCTGCCGGTAGGCTTCGGCCAGCGGGGCACAGCCATCGGCCTGCACGCCGATCAGGCGGGGCATCTCGCCGATGAGGCCCATCTCGCTCAGCTCGCGGAATCCGATGGCGGCTCCCAGCAGCAGCGACCCGTTCCCCACGGGCAGCACCACGGCGTCGGGCGCCCGCCACCCCATCTGCTCACACACTTCATAGGCCCAGGTCTTGGTGCCCTCAAGGAAAAAGGGGTTCCATACATGGCTGGCATAGTAGGCGTTCTCGGCGGCCGCCAGGGCGGCGTCGGCCGTATCCTGCCGCGTGCCCGGCACCTGATGCAGCCGCGCACCGTAGGCCCCGATCTGAGCCAGCTTGGCTGGCGCGTTGGACGCGGGCACATAGATGTGGCAGCGAATGCCCGCGCGGGCCGCGTAGGCCGCAATGGCGCAACCGGCATTGCCGGAAGAGTCCTCTACCGCGATGCGCACTCGGAGCGCCGCCATCTGCGTGACCAGGGCGGTGGCCCCTCGGTCCTTGAAGGAGCCGGTCGGGAAGATCTGGTCCAGCTTGGCCAAGAAGCGCACCCGCTCTAGCTGAATCGGGAGCAACGGCGTGAACCCCTCGCCCATGGTGACGGGCTGAGCGTTGGGGGCGAGGGCCATGGCGTCGCGGTAGCGCCACAGGGTCGGCGGGAGTTGGGCCAGGGCGGCCGGATCCAGCTTGGGCGTGTGGACAATGTCCAGCAAGCCGCCACAAGTACACCGCCAGACCGCTTCGGTTAGCGCAAAGTCGGTGCCGCAGCTTGAGCAGGTCAGATGTGCCATGAGACTCCCCTCCGTATGCGTCTTGAAGGTGATTCTGCCGGGAGGGGCGGTGGGAGTCAAGGGGACAGAAAACAGAGGGGCTACTACAGCCCCTCTGTCCGCTCGGGCAACGTACAGTGCCTACTGCGAGGCGCGGGCCCGGGCGGCTGGTGGTATTCTGCCGCGACCGGCAGCCTGTCTGGTCACGGATCCACGGGACGCAGCGCGCTGAAAGGCTGGCAGGTGATTCTCTAGCGACGCTCGTTGCAGCGACGCATAGACTTGCTCAATATCCTCTCGATCGGTGCTCGCGAAAAGCTGGTCGTACAGCTCCGCGTTAGCGATCTCGGCATCCACGCCGGCCTGTGCAGCTTCCTGAACGCTAGCAAAGGAAGACACCTCGCCGGTCCAAGGGTTCGCGGGCACGGAGAGGCCGTAAGTGTCAAAGAGATCGACCAAGGCCGCGATATGCCGCTCCTCAGACTTGATGATCCGGCTGAAAGGTCGCACGTCACCGAAATCGAGTAGCACCTGATCGTATATCGCCCAGGCGTGGTACTCGTCATTCAGGGCTAGCAGTAGCCCCTCGACCTCGCTCTCGGTCAGGGCCCCCACATAGTTGCTCGTGGCCGCATCACTACAGATGGGGCAAGTGGCCGACTCATCTGCTGCGACGGGGGTGGCCGCGAGCGCCAACGCTACCATGGCAACCAGCACGACACTATAGATCCGCTTCATCCTAATACCTCCATCGTCTTCGCATCTCATGGTTCGGGCGAACGACACCCATAGTATGGTGCATGGTGGTGAAGCCCGTGTGGAGAGGACGTGGCGACCCCGTGGTGATGCTGATCCGGTTCTAGGCCCTAGGTCCGGGCGGGGGCGCCCGAATGCATGGCCCACACGATCAGCGGAATGGTGGCGACTAGGCAGGCCGCACTGGCTAGATAGACCGGCGCCAGGCCGATCAATGCCATCAGCGGGTATACGACAGCCGGCGCCACGCCAGAGCCCAGGTCGCCTAGGGTCTGGTAGGCTCCCACCACCGGCCCGCGGTTGGCGGCGTCGGTGATATCGCCGGCCCAGGCCATCAGCAGCGAGGGGACGATCCCGTAGGCGACGGCCGTCAGGACAAGGCCAGCGGCGATGGCCACGGGATGGCCGCTTAGCCCACAGACGGCCAGGCCCAACACGCCACAGGCCTCTCCCAGGATCAGCACCCGGGCGCGGCTCTGCAGCAGGTCGCTCAAGTGGCCCAACAGCGGCCCCACCAACGCGGTGATCACGTTCCGCACGAACAAGAGCGCGCCCGTCAAGCCGGCGACGCCCAGGAGCAGGGCTCCCACCCGGATCTCTTGGCCTAAGGCCTCCAAAAGATAGCGGCCAAAGGTGGCGTAAAAGACCCCAGCAAAAAAGAAGCGGTGCGCTCCGTTCAGAAGCAGGATCACCGCCAAGGGGCGCCCGGCCTCTCCCAGGGCCTGCAGCACCCGTGACGCCCCGGCCCGGACCCGCGTCCAGCTCATGCGCTGGGGGGGCAGAGCGCCACGAGCTGGCGGCGTGTCCGGCACCAGCACCAGTCCCAAGAGCAGGCCCGCCCCCGTGCAGGCCGCCAACACCAGCATGGCAAGCGGAAAGCCTCGCGTGTCCGCCAGGTAGCCTCCCAGAATGGGCCCCACCGCGCCGCCGAGAAAGGCGAACGCATCGTACAGGCCCATCTGCCGCCCTCGGCGAGCGGGGTGGCTTATGTTCAGGAGCAAGGTGGTGCCCGCGACGGCGATGAGAGTCCAGGCGATGCCCCACACGGCGCGGAGCGCCAGCAGCGGCCACAACCCGCGTACCAGGCCATAGCCGGCGGTGGAAGCGGCGCCCAGCGCGATGCCCGCCAGGTAGAGCCGCTTGGGATCGACGCGATCGGCCAGCCAGCCCACGGGCAGGTTGAGCGGCAGGCGCACCAACCGATTCACCGAGAGCAGCCAGCCGACCGACGCCAGTGCCACGCCGGCCTGGGCGTGTTGCGAGGGCAGCACGGCATAGAGCGTCGCATCGCCAAAGAGCGCCAGCGCCGTGCAGCCGGCTAGGATCCAGGCGACGCGGGTATCGCGGTGCATCGTGCTCCTGCCAGTAGTTGGGTGATCACACGAGGCCGCAGTCTCGCAAAAGCGGGGTGGCTTGTCAAGGCGGCGACCCATCGAGCACTGCCCGCTGCAAACCAGCGCGACTGCCGGCAGAACCGACTATCAGACACGTCCCCTTCGTAGTGGTTAGGGGAGAGAAGCTCCTCCTCAGGCTTCTGTACTGGTCGCTTCTGGCGGGTTGGCTAGCCAAAAAACTGGCATTGAGCGAACATGGCCTCGAAGGAGGAAAGCTCGCATTCATGGGTTTTGGTCTGCGTCAAAGAACCATCGTGGTCCTGCTGCTGGTGCTGCTGCTCGCGGGCATCGGCTATGCCCTGGGCCTCACAAGCTACCAGGCCTATGATGACGAGGGCGGCTATCTCTACGCTGCCTGGCGCATTGCCGAGGGCGAGATGCCCTATCGGGATTTCCTCACCCCGCAACTCCCCGGATTCCTCTATCCGGGCGCGCTGCTGTTTGCCCTGACCGACGGCTCGGTGTGGTGGATGCGTTTCAGCATGGTGGCGCTGGTGCTGCTCACGGCACTGGTCGGGTTCCTGCTCATGCGGCGCGTCGCCAATGAGCGGGCGGCGTTCTTCAGCCTGCTGCTCTTTTTGGCGCATCATGAGACGTTCTTCGCCACCCGCTTCTTTCGGCCCGAGGCTGGCATGCTCTTCTGGGGGGTGGCGGGTTATGCCCTCTATGCCCTGGGCCATCATCGTCGACGCTCGTGGCTGGTGTTCTTGGCCGGGGTGGCGCTGGGCCTAGCCACCATGACCAAGCTGTTCGGCGCGCTGATGGCGGCCGGGCTGGGGCTGTGGGCCATCCTCTGGGCGTGGCGCTCACCCGATCGACGCGCTGTCTTGCGCCGGGTGGGCTGGTTCGTGGTCGGGTATCTGGCGCTGGTTGCGGGGGTCGTGGGCGTCTACTCGGCACTAGAGCCCGGCTTTCTGGGGGCCGTGGTGGGTCACCATCTCGGCCAAGGCGCTGGCACGCCGTGGCGAGAGGTCATCAGCAAGGCGTTCCTCATGTACTGGGAGGCCGTGCGCACGCAGCCGGTGTACATGCTGTTGGCGGTGGTCGGCGTTGGCGTCGCCTACCGCCAGAAGCCGGCGCTGGGTTTGGCGTTGGCGTGCCAAGTGGCCACCGCTTTGGTCTTTGCGGGGATGACTCGCGATCTCCAGCTACGCCATCTGACCTATTTGGTCCCCGCGCTGGCCGCGCTGGGCGGCGTCGGTCTGGAAGGCCTGGCGGAGCGGATCCCCGCCCGCGGTTGGGGGCGGGCGCTGGGCGCTGCCGCTCTTGTGCTCCTGGCCGGGTTGGCGCTCTACCCCGAGCATCAGCGCAACGTCACGGTGGGACGCTGGCGCGAGGAGGACACCCCGCTCTGGGTGGCGTTCCTGAACGAGATCACCGATCCCAGCGACTATGTGTTGTCCGATTATCCTGGCATCAACGTGGCGGCGCGGCGCCGCACGACGCCGCTGGGCTCTGGGCTCTCCGAAGGGGCCACCGATAGCGGCCAGATCACCGGACGCGATCTGATCCAAGAGATCGAGGCCTATGACGTGCAGGTGGTGCTGCTGAACGTCGGCCCGGGGGCTCACCAGCTGGTAAGCCTGGTCGACTATGACGAGTGGAAGCAGTACGTGCAGACCCATTTCCACCTGGTAGGCCGGCCCACCTATGACAGCCGGCCGATCGAGGTGTATGCCCGGGACGATCGGTGGCCGGGTGAGACCACGGACTATAACTTTGGCAACGCGCTGGCGCTAACCGGATACCAGTGGGAGACGCCCGCGGCCGAGCCGGGCCACGACCTGAGGGTTCTGGTGCGCTGGCAGGCCCTGGCGGCGCTGCCGGTTGATTTCCATGCCTCGCTGCAACTTGTCGACTCAGATGGCCAGCGATGGGGCTTGGGCAGCAAGGCGCTGCTGGACATGGATGCCGAGACCTATCTGGACGAGCGGAACATCGAGGTGGCGATCCTGCGGCCCAGCTCCCAGTGGCCGGCCGGCGAGACGTCCTTGCAGATCCACGAGCTGCCCATAGAGCCCGCCACGCCGCCGGGCACCTACCAGGTCATCGCGCGGGTGCACCTGGAAGAGCGTTGGACCGGGCTGCCGGTTCTAGGGGACAACGGCGAGCGGATCGGCTACGACGTCGACCTGGGGGCGGCGACGGTGCTGCCCGCCTCCAATCCTGGTGACGTGAACGATCTCCCCATCCACACGCGGCTGGACCAGGCCCTGGCGCCGGGCGTCGAGCTGCTGGGCGTCTCGCCCGTCCCCGAGCGCGCCCTCCCGGGTGATACCATCGAGCTTTCGCTCTGGTGGCGGTGCACAGAGCCTGGGGCGTGCGACCAACGGCTGCAGCTCGATCTGGGCGAGGCTGGCGTGGCCGGCCATGCTAGCGGGCCGGTCGCTGGCCCTACCGGATCGGTCGACTGGCGGCCCGGCGAGCTGTTGCGCCAGCAGATCCGTCTCAGGGTGGATCGTGAAGTCACGCCGGGCAGCTATGCCCTGCGAGCCTGCCTGGATCCGGGCGATGCGAGTTCGTCCTCTGCTCTGCTGGGGACGGTGACGGTCGACGAGTACGTGCGCCAGTTCCGCGAGTCGATACTTCCCAGGGCTGCGTCGCTGCGCTTTGGTCAAGCCATCGAGCTGGTGGGGTATCACACCGGGAGCTCCTCGCGAGGCGCGGACCAAGCGCCGCGGTTGACCCTGTACTGGCGCGCGTTGCGGCCCATGGACATCTCCTACACCGTATCGGTGCGGATCACCGACATGACCGGGCGGGTGGTGGTCCAACAGGACCATATCCCCGGTGATGGCGTCTGGCCGACTACAGCCTGGTTGCCTGGCGAGTACGTGACCGACGTCTACCGCTTTGGCGAGCCCGTCGAACTGCCGCCCGGCCGATACCAGCTTGCCGTCGTCTTGTATGACCTGGAGACGGGGGTTCAGCTGGACGTTACGTGGCCTTCGGGCGAGGTCGCGGAAGGCGGCGTCATCGCCCAGTTCGACGTCGAGTAGCGGGGCTATACGGTTCGGGCGGACCGACGGCTAGCCCTCCACCTCTTGCTGGGCGGCCCTCCGCCGGGCATCCGAGCGTCCGCATCGATCCGCCACCCAGACGCCGGCCAAGGTCAAGGCGCCGCCGAGCATCTGGGGCAGGAGCAGCGGCTCGCCGGCGGCCAGGCCAAACGCCACCCCGACGATGGGCATCAAGTTGAGATAGGCGGTGGCCAGCGAGGCCGGCACGGTCTCCAGGGCATAGTTCCAGAGGAACAAGGTCAGCGCCGAGGCCACCAGCCCCAAGTACAGGATGGCCAGCCAGGTACCCGCGCCGAGGGCTGGCAGGCCGCTGCGCAGCTCCCAGGCGGCCAGGGGAGTCAGCATCAGCGTGCCCGCCAGAATGGAGGCCGTCGTGTTGACGACCGCGGGCTCGCGCGTGGTCAGTCGTTTGCCCTGTATCGTATAGGCCGCCCACACCAGCACACAGGCGACCATCAGCAGGTTGCCCAGCAGCGGGTTGGCGCCGACCGCCCGTTGCCCCTCGGCCTGGCTGACGATGGCCGTTCCCACCACTGCCAACGCGATCCCGACCCACTGCACCGAGCGAAGCCGTTCACCCAGCAGCAGCACGGCGGCCACCGCGGTGACGGCCGGGATCAGTCCCTGGATCAGCACCGCGCTCACCGCCGACGTATAGCCCAGTGCCAGGTTCTGCAGGCCAAAATAGCCAGCGATGCCCGTCAGACCAAAGCCCAAGTAGCGCGGCTGAAGGCTCATCCTTGGTCGGTAGCCGCGACGGTGGGCCAGGGGGTACAAGGCCACAAAGGCGATGAGCAGCCGCAGCACGCTCAGCGCGAATGGCCCGATCTCGGCCAGGGCGGCTCGCGTGATGGTATAGGTCGAGCCCCAGACGGCGACGGTCACCAAGAGGGCGATCAGGCCCTTGCGCGGCATGGCGAGCTCCTATGCGGTAGGTTGGGTGGCGGGATGATGCCATTCATGGACGCCAAACGCCGATGATAGCACAATCCGTCGCGTCGGACGACTAGCAGTATCGGCTCCCGCGAGCGCGCTGGCGCGCTGCTTACTTGACATCGCCTGACCCCTATGCTACGATTGGCGCATCGAGCAAGGGCGCCCGGATGGGCGCCCTTGCGCTATATGGAGGTCTGTCGTGCGTCACGTGGTCGCTGCTAACGCCAAGGCTGTTAGGCCTGAACCAGCCGCCGCCAGGAGGGGGGCGGTTCCGGGTTAGGCTTGCATGGCAGCGTTCAAGGGTGACGGGCCAGCATTCCTAGACCGGAATGACTGGCTTTTTTTGTACGCCGGTTCGGTCAGTTTGGTGTCAGGTGGAGTGGATAGGGAGTGGGGGAGGAACCATGGTTCTAGAGTTTAGCAAGAGAAGTAACACGCTGGAGCAAACAGAGTACGAGTATAAACTACAGGACGTGTCCGAGCCAAACCTGTACCGTCTGCTCTATCCGTACGATGAGGTGCCCAAGATCCCGTTCAACCACCGACGCGTGCCGATGCGTCCGCCTGATGAAATCTGGCTCACCGACACCACTTTTCGTGATGGCCAGCAGGCTCGCCAGCCTTACACCGTGGAGCAGATCGCCCAGCTCTATACCTTTATGCATCACCTGGGCGGCCCCAATGGCATGATCCGCCAGAGCGAGTTCTTTTTGTACACCGAAAAGGACCGCGCCGCGCTAGAGGCCTGCCAGGCCTTGGGGTTCCGCTTTCCCGAGATCACGGCCTGGATCCGCGCTCGCAAAGAGGATTTCAAGCTAGTCAAGGACATAGGTATCGAAGAGACGGGCATTCTGGCCTCTTGCTCCGACTATCACATCTTTCGCAAGCTGCGTATGACCCGCCGCCAGGCCATGGATCAGTTCCTGGGCGTGGTCAAAGAGGCCTTGTCCGAGGGCGTGCGTCCGCGCGTGCACCTGGAGGACATCACCCGAGGCGATTTCTACGGCTTTGTGGTGCCGTTGGCGCTAGAGTTGCGCCGTCTCTCGCAGGAGAGTGGCATCCCCATCAAGCTGCGCGCCTGCGATACCCTCGGCTTTGGCGTTAGCTATCCTGGCGCGGCGCTACCGCGCTCGGTGTGCGGCATCGCCTATGGTCTGTGGCACCATGCCCGCTTCCCGGCTGAGCTGCTCGAGTGGCACGGGCACAATGACTTTCACCATGCGGTTACCAACGCCTCCACGGCCTGGCTCTATGGCATCGCGGCGGTCAATACGACCCTGCTGGGGATCGGCGAGCGCACCGGCAACACGCCCATGGAGGCGATGGTGTTCGAGTACGCCGCCCTGCGCGGCACTACCAACGGCATGGATACCACGGTCATCACCGAGATCGCCGACTATTACGAAAGAGAGCTGGGATACGAGATCCCGCCGATGACCCCGCTGGTGGGGCGTGACTTTGCCACCACGCGGGCCGGCATCCACGCCGACGGCCTGCTCAAGGATGAAGAGATCTATAACATCTTTGATACGACTAGGCTGTTGGGGCGTGGCCCGCGCGTGCTCATCAACCAGACCTCTGGCGCGGCCGGGCTCTTGCACTGGATCCGCTCGCACTTTCGGGTGCCGGCCGATTTCAGCCTGGAAAAGCGCGATGCCCGCGTTGAAACGGTGGTGGCCTATGTGCAGCGTAGCTATGACGAGGGCCGGATGACCGCCTTTGGCGACGACGAGCTCGAGAGCGTCATGGCCAATCTGACCCCCGATCTCTATGCGCAGCTCAAAGAGCTGCGTGACGGGACCCGCTAGGTCCGTCGCCATGCTGCGCTCGCGGTGAATACGAGAGAGGGCCTTGAGGGGCCCTCTCTTTTGTGTTACCCTGCGCCCGTCAGAAAGCTTTTCGGACTGGATGAGCGGAGGTGGCATGACCAAAGGGGCATACGGATGGTGGCATAGCCCGTTGACGCCCGCCATGATGGCCGAGGAGCGACGTCTCTCGGAGGTGGCGTGGAGTCGCGCCGGCGATCGCCTGCTCTGGGTCGAGGGGCGTTCCGGCAAGAACGTCCTGGTCGCCGCCGCCGATGGCGACGCTCCCTGCGATCTGACGGTCGAGGGCTCGGTCCGTGGGGGCGTCGGCTATGGCGGTGGGGATATGGCGCCTCTGGACGACGGAGTCGTCTACTGTCGGGATGGCCGACTCCAGCGTTTGGCCTACGACCATGGCGTTCCGCGGTCGCTGATGCCTGCGTATGGCTCGGTGGCCTCGCCTGCGCCCTCGCCCGATGGCCGCTGGATCGTCTATGTCCACTCCGATGGGACCGAAGACGTGCTGGCGGTGGTCGACACGGACGGCAAGCGGTGGCCGCAAAAGCTGGCCTCGGGGGCCGATTTCTACACCAGCCCCACCTGGCACCCCGACGGTCGCCGCCTCGCTTGGGTCGAGTGGGACCATCCCAACATGCCCTGGGACGGCACGCGACTGGTGCTGGCGACGGTCTGCGGTGCCGATGCTCCGCCGCCTGCTATCCCGTCGGCTTGGGGCCGGCCGCATGCCGAGAGCCCGTCCGAGCCGATGCCCGCACCCATGGGGCAAGGGCCGTGGTCGGCCGTGCCGTCGCTGGTCATGGCTACCCACGTCGCCGGCGACGAGGACACCGCCGCCACCGAGCCCTTGTTCTCGCCT
>DAIRUQ010000027.1:22226-30195 GCA_036803245.1 Chloroflexota bacterium
TACCCACGTCGCCGGCGACGAGGACACCGCCGCCACCGAGCCCTTGTTCTCGCCTAATGGCCGCTGGTTGGCTTATATCTGCGATGCGGACGGCTGGGACGATCTCTACCTCTATGACCTCCGATGTGGCCAAGTGCGTCGGCTGACTTTTGGCGGGGCCGACTATGGCCAGCCGGCTTGGGCCCAGGGGATTCGCAGCTATGCCTGGGCCGCCAATAGCAGCGCGCTGTATGCGGTGCGACGGGGCGAGGCGCGCGATGCGCTATGGCGCGTGCCCCTCGATGGGGGCGAGCCCGAGCCGGCTCGGGCGCTGGCCGGCTTTTCCTCTATTCAGCAGCCGACGGTGAGCGCTGACGGGAGGTTGGCTTGTATCGCCTCCAGCCATGGGGTGCCCCCCCGGTTGCTCGTGTGGAATCCCCACGATGACACGGTGCGGGTCCGCGCGCGCGCTTCGGCTGAGCGCCTGGATCCCACCGGCCTGGTGGAGCCGAGCTTGCTGGCCTGGCGTGGCGAGGATGGCGAGGAGGTCTATGGTCTGTTCTACCAGCCCGTGGGCGGGCCGCAGGGGCAGCGGCCGCCGCTGATGGTCTCGGTGCACGGCGGGCCAACCGGCCGTGCCAAGCGCGGATGGGATCCTGCCGCCCAGTTTCTGGCGACGCGTGGCTGGGCCGTGTTGGCTCTGGACTATCGCGGCAGCAGCGGCTACGGGCGTGCCTACCGCAACCGCTTGCGCGGCAACTGGGGCCTGCTGGACGTGGCCGATGCCGTGAGCGGGGCGCAGCACTGTGCTCAGCGCGGCTTGGTCAATGGGGATCGCATGGCCATCATGGGGGGCAGCGCTGGCGGCTATACCGTCCTGGAGACGCTGGCCCAGCATCCGGGCGTCTTTGCCGCTGGCGTGTGCATGTACGGCGTCACCGATCTGTTTGCCCTGGCCGAAGAGACTCACAAGTTCGAGGCTCGCTATACCGATCGTCTGGTTGGTCCCTTGCCCGAGGCTGCGGCGGCCTACCGCGACCGTAGCCCGGCCCGCCATGCCGACCGTATCCGCGATGCCGTGGCGATCTTTCAGGGCGAGGAGGACAAGGTCGTGCCGCTTTCGCAGGCCGAGGCGCTGGTGGCGGCTTTGCGCGAGCAAGGGGTGCCGCATACCTATCGCACCTTTGCCGGAGAGGGCCATGGCTGGCGTCGCCGCGAAACCATCGTTGCCTTCTGGGAAGAGACTCTCACGTTCCTGAGGAGGCATCTGCTCTATGCCTGATCCACCATCGCAGAGGCCGGCCATCGCGAGACGGCTGGCCGAGGTGACCCTGAACGACCTCGCGGCTGTGGGCGGCAAGGCCGCTCGTCTGGGCGACGCCCATCGTCTGGGTTGCCCGGTGCCGCCTGGCGTGGTGCTGACGACCGACCTCTACCGCGGCTTTATGCGGCAGGGGGGGCTGGCCGGCGAGATCGCTTCGATCCTGGGGGCGATGCATCCCACCGCCATGGCTCACTTTCAGGCCGCCGAGTGGGCCATCCGATCGGCATTTGCGGTGCGGCGGGTGCCCACTGACGTGCGTGAGGCCGTGGCGGCGGCGCTGGAGGAGCTGGGGGCCCCGGCTTTGGCCGTGCGCTCCTCGGCGCTGAACGAGGATAGCCTTCGTCAGAGCTTTGTCGGTCAGCATGACACGCTGCTGGGCGTGGAGGGACTCGACGCGGCCGTGGAGGCCGTGGTGGCCTGCTGGATGTCCTTGTTCTCTGCCCGCGCGCTGGCCTATGCCGCTCGCTTCAAGGTCGACCTGCTCAACTCGGCCATGGCCGTTCTGATCCAGCCCGAGCTCTCGCTGGATGGGCAGGGCTCGCTCTTTACCGTCGATCCCATTACGGGCAACCCGGATGTGTTCCTGCTCGAGAGCCAGTGTGAAGGCCAGCCCGAGCTCTCGCGGCTCGATCCCTACGACAAGCTGCCGGATGCGCGCGGCCATGTGGCCGAGCTGTGCCGGCTAGGGTTGCTGCTGGACGAGCACTATCAAGGCTACCAAGCGATCGAGTGGGCTCTGGTCGGCGACGCGGTGCAGATCTTGCGGGTGCGCCCCTTGAGCCGTGTGCCCGGCTATCTGCCCGTCTCGCTGCGGCGCGGCCGCGATGATCGCAAGCCGTTGCGCCTGATCCTGGCGCCGGGCAGTAGGCCCCGCGAGGCGGCGCCCTATTCCTGGTACCATCGCAGCCGTAGCGGGGTGCTCACCGCGGCCTATTACCGCGAGCGCCTGACCGGTCTGAGCGGTGAGCGCGGCAAGGTGCAGTTCTACCTGCGTGGCTATCTCTACGAGCGGCCCCAGCGCCAGGCTCTGGCCGCCGATACCTCTCGCTTGCCCAGTGGCATGTGGCTGCTGATGGCCGCCCGCCACCTCTGGGCGGCGCGCTCGCTGGATCGTGCCTTTCACGCGCTGGAGCGGTCGCATAGGCCCCAACTCGAGGCTTGGGCGCAGCGCGATCTCACCCAGCTGGACGATCGCGCCCTGGCGGGCTATCTCCAGGACCTGGCCCGCCTGCACGAGCAGTACACCGTCGAGCGTGGGCGGCTGGATGGGGCCGCCGATGCATTGGGCGACCTGTTCGCGCGCCTGCACGAGCGTTGGGTCGGCGAGGGCAGCGCCCCCGAGCTCTTGCCGGCCGCCGGCAAGGCCATCGCGCGTCGAGATGCTGCCGTGGCCGAGGTGGCTCTCCAACACCCCGAGCCCGGGCCAGCCCGCGACGTAGCGATCGAAGGATTGCGCCAGCGCTTTGGCCACCTGTTCCTCGGTGGTGACCCGCTGGGTGAGCAGCGTGACCTGGCGTGCTGGAGGGTGGACGAGGGTCTGCTACGCCAGGCGCTGGAGCGCCCGCCCAAAGCCGACGCGCGCGTCAAGGCGTTGCCCCCCGAAATGGTGGAAAAGGTGCCCTGGCCTCGGCGCTGGGTCTATGCTCGGGTGCTCAGGCTGGCCCGGCGCTATGCTCCGCTGCGTGCAGACAAGGACGGGCCAGTCTTGCGCTGCGGGTGGCTGGAGCATCTGGCTACCGCCGAGGTGGGGCGGCGGCTGCTGCGAGCCGGTGCCGTCAGCGACGGAGCCCACGCCTTTTTGCTACGTGATGACGAGCTGCTCGACTGGCTCCTGGGCGAGACCGAGACACAGCATCTGGCCGACATGGTGGCCGAGCGGCGTGACTTGGTGCGACAGTGGTGGCGCTATGCTCCGCCGCTAACCCTGGGAGGCGAGGAGGAGGGCGAGCCGCCGCAGCCCGATGGGGGGCTGGATGGAGCCCGCGTGCTCCGCGGCCGCGCCATCTCGCCAGGGGTCGCCCAGGGACGCGTCTGCATAGTCCGGATGCTCTCCGACGGCGCTCGCGTCCGCCCCGGCGACGTGCTGTGCTCGCAGACCCCCTTGTACGATCTGAGCCCATGGTTTGGCATGGCCTCCGCCGTGGTCACCGAACGCGGTGGGCTGCTAGACCACGCGGCCGTCCTGGTGCGCGAATATGGCATCCCGGCCGTCTTTGGCGTCCAGGGGCTCCTCAAGAACGTCGCCGATGGCGATACACTCTGGGTGGATGGCGGGCGTGGGCTGGTGCAGCCCAGCCGCCACGAACCAGGTTGGGACATCCTATAACCCACACGAACCTAGGAGGCAACTGATGGGCGTGTATGGCGGTATCGAAGCGGGCGGCACCAAGTTCGTCTGTGCGGTGGGCACGGCCCCCGATGACATCCGCGCTGAGGAGCGGTTCGCCACCAGCGCACCGGAGGACGCTATCCCCCGGGCCGTGCGATTCTTTCAAGAGAATGCCGCCCGTGACGAGCTAGACGCGGTGGGCATCGCCTCCTTTGGGCCGGTGGACCCGAACCCCGCTTCGGCCACGTGGGGGTTCGTGACTTCCACGCCCAAGCCGCGTTGGGCTCAGACCGACTTTGCTGGCCAGGTGCAGCGAGCCTTGGGGGTGCCGGTTGGATTCGATACCGACGTGAATGCGGCCGCCCTGGGCGAACATCGCTGGGGCGCCGCCCGCGGCTTGCACACCTTTATCTACCTAACGGTGGGCACCGGCATCGGGGGCGGGGCCATGGTGGAGGGCAAACTGCTTCACGGGATGATGCATCCCGAGATGGGCCACATCTATGTACCCCACGATCGCGAGACCGATCCCTTCCCGGGGTCTTGCAGCTACCACGGTGATTGCTTGGAGGGCCTGGCGGCCGGCCCGGCCATCGAGGCGCGTTGGGGGCAACGCGGTGAGCTGCTGCCGCCCGATCACCCCGCCTGGGAGCTCGAAGCCCGCTACCTGGCGCTGGGCGTGGTCAACTATACCCTGACGCTGGCTCCGCAACGGGTCATCATGGGCGGTGGCGTGATGGCGCAGGGGCACCTGTTCCCCATGATCCGCCGCCAGGTGCGCGGCTTGCTCAATGGCTATCTCCAGGTGCCGCAAATCGCCAGCGACCTGGACCGCTTTGTGGTGCCGCCCCAGCTCGGCGGGCGCGCCGGTGTGTTGGGGGCCATCGCCTTGGCCGAGCGCGCGGCCCTGGGGCATCGCTGATGCGGGGTTCGGGCGACGAGAGGCGGGGAGGCCGGCGGGTTTGGTGGGAGGTGTGGCTGCCGCTGCTGCTGACTGGGGTGGCCCTGGTGGGGCTCAACCTGATGCTCTACCTCAAGCTGGCGCCAGCGGCCCCATGAACCAACTACGGGCTCGCTGGGTGGATCTGCGCCGGTGGTGGGCTGCTTATGACCTGGGCTGGATCATCCATCCGCTGCTGGCCTTTGTGGCGACGCGAGCGGCACTCTGGGCGGCCGCCTACCTGGGCGAGCTGGCCATCCCCGGTCTGGACGAGAGTTGGGTGTGGCATGCGCGCCCTGACAACCTGTTCCTTGACGTGTGGGCTCGCTGGGATGCCGGCTGGTACCGGAGCATCGTGCGTCAAGGCTATACCTTCTCGCGCGAAGCGCAGAGTTCGATGGCCTTTTTTCCGCTTTATCCAAGCTTGGTGCGCTCGCTGCAGTGGGTCGTGCGCAACGAGGTCGTCGCCGGGCTGACGATCAGTCACGCGTCGCTGTTGGGCGCGCTGTTCTACCTCTACCGGCTCACCGAGCAACTCACGGGTGAGCGGGCTGACGCCGAGCGAGCCGTGTTCTACGCCGCGGCCTTTCCTAGCGCCTTCTTTTTTTCGGCCATGTATACCGAGAGCCTTTTCTTACTGGTCACGGTGGCGGCGGCCTACCACGCACGGCGGCAGCAGTGGGTCTGGGCGGCCTTCTGGGGACTGTTGGCCACGGCCACGCGTGTGCCTGGGCTGGCTATCCTGGGCTTGGTGGGGCTGGAATGGCTGCGGGCCCATGGCTGGACGCTGAGCACGGCCTGGCGCGGCGAGGCTTGGCGCAACCTGTGGCGCGGGCTGCGCGATGACTGGGGCGGGCTGTTGGTGATGGCGCTGATCCCGCTGGGTCTGCTCAGCTTTGTTGCGTTCAGCGCGCGCACCTTTGGCGACCCCTGGGCTTTTCGGGTGGCGGCGGGCACTTGGGATCGCGACATGGCGGGGCCCTACCTGATCATCCGCGGGGCGGTGGATCGCCTGATCGCCGGCAGTTTCAAGCGCGGCAAGGTGCCCTGGCGCGAGATCATCGATCTGGCTGCGTTCTTGGGCGCGGTGGCGTTAGTGCCGTGTATCTGGAAGCGGCTGGGCGAGGCCTATGCCCTGTACACCCTCAGCATTGTGTTGCTTCCGGCCTGGAGCCACACGATGTCCATGACGCGCTATGTCGTGGTGGCATTTCCGGTCTATGTGCTGTTGGCGCGCTGGGCCAGGCACCGGGCCGTCGACCGCGCCCTGCTGGCTAGCTTTGCCATCCTCTTGGGCATGCTAGTGACCGTCAACGCCAACTGGTACTTTGTGGGGTAAGGCGGATCACCCTGCGCCCGGCCAAGCATCGCTGCGTTTGAGGATGAGGCTGCCCTGCGCTAGGCTCAGATGCTGGGCGATGACGGCGCACTTGGCCCGCAGCAGGAAAAACACCCGCCCGGGTGTCTGGCTCAGCGCCTCAAAGTTGCCCTGCCCCTTGGCGATGACTACGCGGGCGTTTGCCCACGCCTGACGCAGCGCGGGTGAAGCATGCTCCAGCAGGGTGCCGGGCGCATCGAATCCGCCATCGATCAGTGTGGCCACCTGGTCCAGCCCGGCCTGCTGAGCGTCCTCCAACACGGCATCGTTGAGCACTGGCGTCGCCTTGACCACATACGTCACCGGCGCGGCGATCTGCTCGATGAACAGCCGGTCGAACACCGTCTCGCCGGCGTTGTCGCCCAGGTAGAGCACCCGCTCGGCGCCAACAAGCTCGGCGCGCAGGGCCTCCATGTCATCCACCGTGAGCGGCGTTCTGAGCACGTTCTCAATGTCGTGGCGCAACGCCTCGGCATCATAGGGCGCGTCGGGGACGCCCAGATCGATGATGTTGCCGGCGATCGCCAGGCGGGCAGCCGTGGCAAAGGGGTCCTCCGATGCCGCCACCCGACGCGCCAGCATTGGGTAGAGCGCCAGGGCATGGTCGGTGGAGGCGCGCTTGATGGCGCGGTACGGATCCGGGTTGCCGGTCACCTCGCGGACCAGGCGGTGTACCGCCGCGCCGATCTCGGGCGGGGTGCTCTGCAGGTCGATGGTCTGCAGAATCGCCATGGCGCCGTCCAGCGCCTTCTGGATGGTGCGTTCGTCGTCGGTGGCCAGGCGCGTCGCCTCTAGCGCCTGACGCACAAAGCAGGGATAGCAGTCCAGGTAGGTCTGCACGGTAGATCCTTTCAGCAGGGTGGATCCATGGGCGGAGAACACGCTCGACCTTAGGTCGGCGTCGGCTCTCTGTCAAAACTCGCCTCGCGATGGCGCAACCGGCGCGCATCTCTGGCGTATTGTGGATGGGAAATAGGTTGGTGTGAGCCGTGGTCCGTGGAGCAGAGGGAGGCAGCATGGAGCGAAGAAACGGGGCCTTGATCTGGGGTGTCTTGCTGATAGTGTTCGGCATCGGCTTTCTGATGCAGAGCTTGAACCTGTTCAGGGGGATGGGGGGCCTCTTGTGGGCCGGGTTCCTGGCGTTGGGCGGGGCGACCTTTATCTATGTGCGCACGCAAAGCCCCGAGAACTGGTGGGCGTTCATCCCCGGCTTTTCGCTGCTGGGGTTGGCGACGCTCATCGCCTGGGACACTATCTTCCGAGGCTCGGATCTGGGTGTGGTGGCGTTCATGGGAGGAATCAGCCTGGGCTTTTGGGCCATCTACCTGGATCGCCGCGAGCATTGGTGGGCCATGATCCCAGGCGGCGTGTTGGCGGCCCTGGCTCTCATGCTGCTTGCGGAAGGGCTCAACATCCCCGTGGATGGCGGCGGCCTGTTCATGCTGCTGATGGGCGTGGCGTTCGCGGTGGTGGCGCTGTTCTCGCCCGCCGACGTCGACACCCGCTGGGCGTTCATCCCGGCTGCGATTCTGGGCCTCATTGGTATCCTGATCATCCTGACGAGCGCCGAGCTGGCCAAGTACGTGGTGCCGGTCGGGCTGCTGGGCGGCGGCGTCTACCTGCTGCTGCGGGGGTACACCCGCGCAGAGGCGGACTAGATACCGCGCTCCATCTGACCACAGCTGGGCTACGGCGGATCGTGATCGCGAGACCGCCGTAGCCTCACCGCGACGCCAGGGTGGGAGGATCCCATGAGACTGACAAGCGCCCTGCGGTCAGCGGCGTCTATCTGGACGCTGCGGGCTCTGGGGGCGCTGCTCCTAGCTGCCGGCCTGGGCCTGGCCTATCTCGCGCCGCTCGAGGGTTACTGCTTTTACCTGTTTGCCGAGGGAGGGCGCTTCCACCAACCCGGGTTTGGTGTCGGCTCGTTCATGTTTGGCAACATCGCGGCCCAGATCGTAGGCTACGAGGCCCTGGCCGCGATGCTCACGCCGTTGGGTTACGGCTACCTACGTGTGA
>DAIRUQ010000028.1:0-19346 GCA_036803245.1 Chloroflexota bacterium
GTCGCCCAGCAGCGCCTCGGTGGTCAGCCAGATATTGATGCCAAAGCGCGAGACATCCGTCTCCCAGACGTCGCGCATCACCAGGTCCTTGGTCATCTCTTGTGAGAGACAGAACTCGCTGGCCAACGGATCGCGCAGGTCGGTGCGAAAGACGGCCCGCAAAAAGGGATAGGCCAGGTTGTCGCAGACGGCCGTGTCATAGGCGCTGCGGCGGTAACAGCCCGACGCCATGTCCACGCCGCCCAACACCGGGCTTACCAGAGCGGGCACCCACTCGGCGGTGATCCCCGGCACACGCGCGTCGAACACGGCACAGGCCCGCGCCTCCAGGGCCGTAGCGATCTCGAGGATGGCGCGCACGCCGCTGCCCTTGCCGGCGCTTCCGTTATAGATGGTGACCATCTTTTCCAGGTTGGCTGGGGCGTCGGCGTTCCGCACAAAGCGCGTGGTATTGTCCGACGAGCCGCCGTCGGCGTTCACCAGCACCACCCGCAAATCCCCTAGATAGTGGCGGGTACCCTCCACGAGGGCATCCACCACCTCACCGATGGTGCGCCCGTTGCGGTGAGAAGGAATGCCCAGCACCACGTCGGCCTGGCGAATCTCGCGGATGCGCTGCCAGGCATCGCGGCCCAAGCTAGCGATCTCTCGGAAAAAGCTATCTGCGTACGTGATGGCCTCCTCTATGGTGCACTATCCACCGCCAGAGCCGCCGTCACCGCGGCCTGCTCGGGCGATGCCGCTCCCTCCAGAACGTCCACCAGCGCCCGCTCCACCAGGGGCCGCAGCCGGGCTCGCACATCCGCCGCGGGGGCTGGCACGGCGCTGACGAGCTGGCTGTCCCAAAAGGCGCGCTCATCCTCGTCCTCGATCAGCAGCGGCAGCGACGAACGGGTGGTCGGCACATAGTGGCTCTCGGCCAGCCACGTGGCGGCGCGCGCCGGGAGCAGGCATTGCGAAATGAGCTGCCCGGCCACCTCCTGGCGGGTGGCGTCATGGGTCAGGATCACCCACGCCCGAACGTTGGCGACCGGCGGCGCGGTTCCCCCAAAGGACGCCTGAGGCGCGTACCGCGTCAGCCGCACGCGCTCGCGATCCCGCAGGTACTGGTACGATCGGGCGCTGCTCACTGCCGATTCGCCCGTCAGGTACACTGCCCAGCAGCTATCGGCGGAATCCAGGCTCAACCCGCCCTCGGGAATGGACTCCGCCTCCACCAGCTCGCGATAGCCGCGCAGCACCCGCGCGGCCACGGTGGCGTCCAGCATCGCCTGGCCGTCCTCGCCGCGCAAGGCCCCATTCAGCGCGGCATAGTGCCCCAGGAACAGGCGGTAGGCGGTGTCATCCCCAGCCACCGCCGGGAAAAGATAGCCGCCGTTGACACCCACCAAGCTGGCCCAGTCGCCCGGCGGCTCGGCCACCATCCCCGAGTTATAGTACATGGTCGTGAGGTCGGCGTCCTGCGGCAGGCCGTAGCGCACGCCATCCACAGTCACGGCCTGCGCCGCATAGGGGTACAGGCCATCCCACAGGCTGTCCGAGACCAGGTCGTCCAGCGGGACCGCCAGGCCGCGCTCGACCAGCCCGCGGATCTCGGCGGCGTCGACCAGCGCGGCGTCCGGCAGATGCGCGGGAAGCACCGGCTGCATGGCCGCCAGAAGCTGCGGAATGCCGCCGGGGCCGTCGGGCGCCTTGGGCAAGACCTCGATGCTGGCGTTCGGCCACGAGCCCGCCACTCTCTGGCGCGCCTGGGCCAGCAGCCCCTCACTCCCCTCGGCGCTCGCGGCCACATCCGGCGGCGCCCACACCGTCAGGGTAAAGGGCTCAGAGGCGTCCGTGTGCGGCGTAGCGGTGGGCGCCATGGTCGGCGTGGTGGTGGGCTCGGCCACGGCGCTGACGGGGCTGGTGGCCGTGGGGGCCGCGACGGTCGGCGGAGCCAACGTCTCCCACCAGGCCTGGCAGCCGACGAGGCCCAGCAGCGACGCCGCCACAAGTAGCGACACAAGAGCACGCAGCGCTGGGCTGCGCTGCGTTATGCTGGCCAGACCACGGTGACTCACCGGGGCCAAACTCGCCTCCCTACTCTGCTAACCCAGGAACATCCCCGACATGCGCCATTATACCACAAAGCGCTCGGCTTCGGGCAGATTCGTCCCCGATGCGGCTAGCAGAGCCGTCGCTAGATCGCCACAGGGTTTGACATTGCGGCTGCCAAGTGTTATGATAAGTGCAATCAAGTCGCGGCCGTCGAGTCCCCTGCCGGGGACTATTGTTCTATCTAGCCTTGTTGTGCCGCGCATTCTGTCGTTCAGGGAGGCGAGAGGCGTCGCATGCTCGATCTAGCCAAGCTCATTCGTGATGTGCCCGACTTTCCCATCGAGGGAGTGCTCTTCAAGGACATCACCACGCTGCTTCGGGACGCGGCCGGCTTCAAGGCCGCCGTTGATGCCCTCGTCGCCCACTATGCTGACGCAGAGTTGGACCAGATCGTCGCCATCGAGTCGCGCGGCTTTATCTTTGGCGCGCCCATGGCCTATGCGCTGGGGATTGGCTTTGTGCCGGTGCGCAAGCTCGGCAAGCTTCCCTCGGAGACGATCACCGTCGAGTACCAGCTCGAGTATGGCACCAGCCAGCTCGAGATGCACACCGATGGCATCGAGCCCGGTGATCGCGTGCTGGTCGTAGATGACCTGCTGGCCACCGGCGGCTCTGCCAAGGCCACCTGCGAGCTGATCGAGCGACTGGGAGGCCACGTGGCCGGCCTGGCCTTTTTGATCGAACTAGAGACGCTTCACGGCCGTGAGGCGCTGGACGGGTATCCGATCTTTTCACTCATCCGCTTCTAGCTGAGGTCGAGGGGAACGCCATGGGAGACAAAGAGCAACGGCTCGCCGAGCTCACGGAGCAACGTGATCGCACCGTGGCCGAGATCGCGCGGCTCCAAGCCGAGGCCCGGGCCGAGATCGAGCCGGCCTCTGCCGGTGACGAGGATCTGGTCGACGCGGCGGCCGACATCTATGAGCGCAGCAAGGTGCTTTCCTTCATCCAGCGGCTCGAGGAAAAGGTCGAGCAGCTGGATCGCGCCATCCAAATGGTCGAAGAGGATCGCTACGGCGTCTGCGAGATCTGCGGCGACGACATCCCGCCTGAACGGCTAGAGATCGTGCCCGAGACGACGCTCTGTGTGCGCTGCGCGCAACAACAAGAGGCCCGTGCAGGCATCCGCCGTGGGGGTCCCCCGCCACGTCCGCGCCCCACCCGCCGCGACGATGCCACGCGCGAGGACTAGAGGCTAGCTGCGAACCCTAGCGCGAGTCTCTTGACACAGAACTCCTGCTGGCTATAACTGTAGACGACCCCAGGCCGAACGAGCGGTAAGAGGTTCGGGCCTGTAACTTGGCGTGCATGGGCGCTCTCTGGCTTGGGAGCAGCGAATGAGAGGTTTCGGCCTCGCGAATGTCCGATTCCGAACAATGGGAGGTATCAAGGATGAGCCAGATGATAGAGGTCCGCTGGCATGGCCGCGGCGGCCAAGGCGTGGTCACGGCGGGAGAGACTCTGGGCGAAGCGGCCATGAGCGGGGGCCGATATATTCAGGCCTTTCCCGAGTACGGCTCCGAGCGGATGGGCGCCCCCATCAAGTCCTATAACCGCATCAGCGATGAGCCCATCGAGTTTCACTGCCCCGTCCTCGAGCCCGACATTGTCATCGTCGTCAATCCCAACCTGGTCGGCGTGGTGGATATCACCGAAGGCCTCGTGGCCGAGGGGGCTTTGCTCGTCAACACCCCCCAGACTCCCCAGGAGATTCGTGAGCGCCTCGGTTTTACCACGGGGCGCGTCTTTTGTGTTGACGCCTCCAAGATCGCCATGGAAGAGCTCAAGCGCGATATTCCCAGCACCATGATGCTGGGTGTGGTGGCCCGCGTGTCTGACCTGATCAGCCTCGACGACGCCATCCACGCCGCCCGCGAGCGCCTGGGCGAAAAGCTTCGCCCCGAGGTGATCGAGGCCAATGTGCGCTCCCTCCGCCGTGCCTATGACGAGTGCGTCGAGGGCTAGCCACTCGCTTACCATAGCTGGCGCGCCCATGCGGCGCCACAACCGATAGGAGTAGTAAGGATGACCAAGAAAGAAGCCCCGTCGCTGGATCGCCCCTGGCGTGAGGTTAGCCCCGGTGGCGTTGTGCGAGACGCGGGCAACTCTGTCACCTATATCACCGGCACCTGGCGCACCATGCGCCCCGTCCGCGATATGGAACAGTGCACCCAATGCTTGATCTGCTGGATCGTCTGTCCCGATTCCTCCATCACCATCAAGGATGGCAAGGTGGCCGAGTTCGACTATGACCACTGCAAGGGCTGCGGCATCTGCGTCCAGGCCTGCCCTGTCAACATCAAAAAGCCCCACGCCGTTACCGGCGAGATGGGCAAGGTCATTCAGATGATCCCCGAGACGGACGCGGACGCGTAATCGCCGCGCCGAACCTAGATGGCAAAGGAGACCTACATGGCGGTTGAAAGCAAGTACATGCCTCTGGACGGGGCCAATGCCGTGTCGCAGGCCATGCGACAGATCGACCCCGACGTGGTGGCGGCCTACCCCATCACCCCCCAGACGGCGGTTGTCCAGAACTTTTCCCAGTACGTAGCGGATGGCATCGTCCACACCGAGTTTGTCCCCGTTGAGAGCGAGCACGCGGCCATGAGCGCCTGCATCGGCTCCGAGGCGGCCGGCGCCCGTACCATGACGGCTACCGCCGCCAATGGCCTGGCCCTCATGTGGGAGGAGCTCTATATCGCCTCGGGCATGCACCTCCCCATCGTGCTCACCGTGGTGAACCGCGCCCTTTCTGGCCCGCTGAACATTCACTGTGACCACTCGGACAGCATGGGCGCCCGCGACGCGGGTTGGGTGCAGATCTATGCCGAGACGGGCCAAGAAGCCTATGACAACACCATCCAGGCCGTGCGCATCGCCGAGCACCTCGATCTGCTCACGCCCGTGATGAGCTGCCAGGATGGCTTTATCACCGGCCACGGCGTCGAGCGCGTGGGGTTGCTCCCCGACGAGGTGGTGCGCGAGTTCGTGGGCCAGTACGAGCCCGAGATCACGCTGCTCGATACCGACAACCCTGCCACCTTTGGTGCCTGGGATTTCACCGATTACTATTTCGAGCACAAGCGTGAACAGAGCCAAGTGCTCATCGACAACGGCCTGCGCGTCATCCAAGAGGTCAGCGACGAATACGCCAAGCTCTCGGGCCGCCCGCAGCCGATTCTAGACGCCTATGGCATGGATGACGCCGAGCTGGCCATCATCGTTCTCAGCTCTACCGCTGGCACGGCGCGTGCCGTCGCCCGCGAGCTGCGCGCCAAGGGCCAAAAGGTGGGCGTGCTCAAGCCGCGCGTCTATCGTCCCTTCCCCGCCGAGATGATCGTCGACGCCATCGCCAACTGCAAGGCCGTGGCCGTGCTCGATCGCGCCATCTCGTTCGGCGCGCCCGAAGGCCAGGGGCCCATCTTTACCGACCTGACGGCTGCCCTCTACAACCAGGGCGTTAGCGGTCTGCCGGTGGTGAACTATATCTTTGGGCTCGGTGGACGCGACACGATGCCGTCCATGATCGAGTCCGCCTATGCTGACCTGGCCGAGGTGGCCGCCGAGGGCGATCGTGGCGCGATGGTGCGATACCTCGGGCTGCGCGAGTGATGACCGGCTCAACGGCGACGCGTCTCGCGTACGCTGTGCCAAGATAAACGAGGAGTCTATCCACCATGGCAGACAGAATTCGGATTCGCCTTCGCGATGTCGTCAGCAACGAGGAGCGGTTGGCCCCCGGCCATCGCCTTTGCGCGGGCTGTGCCGAGCCCACCGTCGTGCGTCAGATCCTGCACGCCATCGATACGCCCGTGGTCATCGGCGTATCCACCGGCTGCCTCGAGGTCTCTACCACCGTCTACCCCTTTACCTCGTGGCGCGTGCCCTGGATCCACAACGCCTTTGAGAACTCGGCGACGACCATTTCCGGCGCCGAGGCGGCTTTCAAGGCGCTCAAGCGCCGGGGCGCCATCCCCGAGGACAAAGAGATCACCTTTTTGGCCTTTGGCGGCGACGGTGCCAGCTATGACATCGGCCTCCAGTTCATCTCGGGCGCCCTCGAGCGCGGCCACAAGTTTATCTATGTGTGCCTGAACAACGAGGCCTACATGAACACCGGCATTCAGCGCTCTGGCGCGACGCCGCGCGGCGCCCACACCACCACCTCCCCCGCGGGTGAGGTCATCCAGGGCAAGACCCAGTGGCGCAAGCCGTTCACCAAGATCATGGCCGCGCACGATATCCCGTACGTGGCCCAGACGGCGCCTCACAACTGGCGCGATCTTATGACCAAGGCCAAAAAGGCGGCCGCCGCCGACGGCCCCGCCGTGCTCAACGTGCTGGCGCCCTGCCCCCGCGGCTGGCGGCATGCCACCGAAGGCGCGCTGGATATCTCCCAGCTCGCAGCCGATACCTGCTACTGGCCGCTCTATGAGGTCGAGAACGGCTACAAGGTCACCGTGAACTACAAGCCGCGCGAGAAAAAGCCCGTGGCCGACTGGTTCAAGACCCAGGGCCGCTTCCGCCACCTGTTCCGCCCCGCCAATGCTGGTCTCTTGGAAGAGATCCAGCAAAAGGTGGATGAGGAGTGGGAGCGCTTGCTCCACGAGGAAGAGTGCACAGCCTAGAGGGCTGACCAGATCGCGTCATACAGGGGTAGCCAGCACACGCCGGCTACCCCTTTTTCCAAGCAAGGAGGTTCCCGCATGGATTTCGGGCCGCGCGTGCATCCCTGTTCCCACCCGCTGGTGCAGCACAAGCTCGCCCTGCTGCGCGACGTGCAGACCGAGCCGAAAAAGTTCCGCGAGCTGGTCCGCGAGGTCGCCATCCTGCTCGCCTATGAGGCTACCCGCGATCTGGCGCTAGAGCCGCGCGCCGTGGAGACGCCCCTGGCCCACACCGAGGGGCGCCAGTTGGCTGAAAAGATCGGTCTCGTGCCGATCCTGCGGGCCGGCCTCGGCATGGTCGAGGGTATCTGGGATCTCATGCCTGCCGCCGAGGTCTGGCATATCGGCCTCTACCGCGACCACCGCACCCTCCAGCCCGTCGAGTACTATAACAAGCTGCCCGTCAACCCCACCGTCCAGCTTTGCCTGGTGCTGGACCCCATGCTGGCCACCGGCGGCTCGGCCGTCGCCACCGTCGACGTGCTCAAGCGCTGGGGCGCCCACCGGATAAAGTTCGTGGGGATCATCGCCGCGCCCGAGGGTATTCAGGCGCTTACCTCTGCCCACCCCGACGTGGACATCCATATCGGCGCCATCGACGATCACCTCACCCCCCCACCGGCGCGACCGGAAGACCCGCCCGAAGGCTATATCGTGCCAGGCCTGGGTGATGCGGGCGACCGCCAGTTCGGCACCGGCTGAGGCGTTTCGAGGAGGCCGGTGGCATGATTCCAGCGCGCAGCTTTGCACTCGCGTTCGCCGTTGCGGGGCTGGGCACCGCGCTGCTCACGCCGCTGGCCATCTGGTTGGGGCGCCGCTTGGGCATCGAGGCGGTGCCCGGCGGCCGCCGGAAGCACGAGGGGCGTATCGTCCGCATCGGCGGGCTGGCGCTCTACCCCGCCTTGCTGGCGGCCATCCTGGCCACGCGGTGGGTTCCCCGCAGCGACCCCGGCGAGTGGTACCGGGTGACGGGCATGCTGCTGGGCGTGGGAATCGTGTGGGTTGGCGGTCTGCTGGACGACCGCTACGAGCTCCCCAGCTGGTGCCAGGCCCTCTTTCTGGCCATCGCGGCCCTGGCAGCTATCCGCTTTGACGTCATCATCGAGCTGTTCAACAGCCCCTTTACCGATCAGCAGGTCAAGGTGGACTGGTACCTCATGCTGCCTATCACCCTGGTCTGGCTGATCGGCTTTGGCACCACCATGAACCTGCTCGACGGCGTGGACGGCTTGGCGACGGGCGTCACCGCCATCGCCAGCGCCATCTTGTGCGCCCACATGCTGCGCCTGGGCCAAGGCACCGTGGCGCTGCTGCCGCTCGCCCTGTTGGGGTGCTGTGCGGGCTTTTTGCTGTTCAACCTGCCGCCCGCACGCATCTACCTGGGCGGCGGGGCCTACCTCCTGGGGTTCGCATTGGGGGCCATGGCCATCATTGCGGGGGCCAAGGTGGCTACGGCGCTGCTCGTGCTGTGGGTTCCCATCGTCGACGTGGCGTGGCAGATCCGTGCCCGCTTGCGGCGGGGCCAATCACCAGCTACTGGCGATCGCGGCCACCTCCACTTTCTGCTGGTGGATGCGGGCTGGCCCGTCTGGCGGGTGTTGGCCCTGTACTGGGGCGTCACCCTCTTTTTGGGGTTGAGCGGCCTTTTGCTGCCCTCGCGCCTGCTCAAGCTGCTGGTGCTGGTGGCCTTTGCCGTCCTCACAGCCGTCGGCCTGGCCGTGCTGGCCCGCCGCACTGAGACGGCTGGTAACGCGGCCGAATAGGCCCGCATCCACAGCGTTATGTCAATCTGCTGCCCAACTGGCCTCCATCCGCTGCACCCGCGTGATGATCACCGCCAGATCGACGGGCTCTCCCAGGTTGGCCTCCAGGGCCTCTTCCATGCGTTTCGCCTCGGCTGGATCTAGGTCTGCCGTCGACTGCAACTCTACCTCGATGCTGATGCCATCGGCGTGGCGCGTCACCGTGCGCCAGTCCTGCATGGTCACCTCCTCACCCAGGTAGACCAGCTCTTGCTCGAGCGCGGTCGTCACCGCCCGCTCGAAGCGACTCTGCTGCAACGCGTTCACCGTCAACGTGGCCAGCACCGCCGTCACCGCTACCAGCAGCGTCAGCGTGCCCCACAGCCCGCCGCGAAAGGTCCGTTCTCGGCTCTCCTGGTCCGATTCGGGGTGGAACCCCATCAGGAAAAAGAACAAGCCCGCCGCCGAGACGATGGCCACCAGGTTCGTGAGGAACAAGAGGCCAGCGCCGAGGGCCACCTCGCGCGATGCGCCCACCAGGCCCAACCCAACCGTCGCCAAAGGTGGTAGCAACGCCACCGCGATGGCCACGCCCGCCAGCGCACTGGCCACGTCCTTGCGGCACGAGGCATAGGCCGCCGCGCCTCCCGAAGCCAGCGCCACCGCCAGGTCCAGCAAGGTTGGCGAGCTACGGCTCCACATTTCGGCCGTAGTCTGGCGCTGGGGCACGATCAGCGCCACCAGCACACTGACTCCCAGAGCCAGCACGATGCCCAGCACCAGCGTGCGAAGCGACAGGCGGACCAGCCAAAAGTCGCCCTGTACCACGCCCAGGCTCAGCCCCAGCAGAGCCGACATCAGCGGCGCAATGATCATGGCTCCAATGATTACCGCCGAACTGTCTAGCAGCAGGCCCAGCGCCGCGATGGCCGTCGCCAAGATCATCATCACATAGAAATCGGGGTCGGTGCGGGCATTGCGGCGGACCGCCTGGTACGTGCTGATCCGCTCCTGCATGGTGAGCTGCGGCAGCGCCTGCAACAGCCGCCAGCGCGCTTGCCGCAGGGCATGCTGCGCAAAAGGATCGCGCTTGCGGACGATTAGCAGAGGCTGCTCGATCTGGTCCGAAAGGCGTTGTGGCAGGTTGCCGAACAACAGGCGATCCACCAGGCTCTCGCGCGTGGCGCCGATCATCACGAAATCATAGTCTTGGTCGGCTTCGCGCAGAATCCCCTCGGTAACGCTGTTGGCTAGCTCGACATGCGGCCGAATGCGAGTCTGCTCCGGCAGCTCGGCGATGGTCGTTCGCAGCGCCTCCCATTGGGCCGAGATCCCCGTCGGGTTCAGCGTCCGCCCCGCCACGCGCAAGGCGGTCACCCTGGCCTTGGGGCACATATCCAGCGCCATATCTACGGCCATGGTCGCGTTGGGGCCGCCGCCTGTGGGCACCAGCACGCGTGTGGTCTTGGGCACGCTCTCGGCAAACGCCTTGGGCTTGACGCTCCCCAGCCGCAAGACGGCTACGTCATACGCGCCATACTGGAGAATCGGGTCCAGCGTCTTGCCCAGGAGGTAGCGCCCTCGAGAGAGCTCGCCGCTCCACAAGACCATGAGCAGGTCGGCCTCGACCTCGCGGGTATAGCGCACGATGGCGGTGCCCACGTCAGTCGCCGCCACCACCACGGGCTGCGCCACCACCGTCTCGTCGCGCGGCATCATCTCCAGCCACGTGGGAGGCTCGGGCGTCCGCCCCACATAGAGGGGCAGCACTCGCCACTCGCGTGCTTGGGCCAGAGGCTCGGCCAGTGCAACCAACGGGGCCCAGTGCTCGGGCTCGCCGATGGCGACTACGATGGTATAAGGATGCTCGTCAGCCATGTGCTCCTTTGCCCGATAATCGCGTCGCCCCACGACACTTCGTATAGTCTAGCAAATCAGCATCTCTTTTCAGCGTGAAAGCCGACGGTCCGCGGGTGGCTGCTCACTATACGAAGTCGCCGCTAAGCCGCTCTCTTGCCCATCCCAATAGCTCGGCCACCAACCGTGCCACACGCGAATCACCTGGGACCAGCCCGTGCTCTCCACAGTCTACCACCGCAATGGCGCGCGATTCGTCCAATCTTTTTTGGCCAGCCATCTGGATCACCACGCGCGGCAGTGGCTCCCGCTTGAACCCCTCCACCAGCACGACGTCATACCCTGGCCCAAGCCTCGCCAAAGCCTCATAGAGCGTCACCTGGGCGCGCCGCTCGCGAATCAGCAGCTCGCTATCTCCCACAGCCACCACGGCGTCGGCTCCCGCTGCCCAAGATC
The DNA here is from genome assembly GCA_036803245.1 of Chloroflexota bacterium. Classification (GTDB taxonomy): domain Bacteria; phylum Chloroflexota; class Anaerolineae; order UBA1429; family UBA1429; genus DAIRUQ01. Next base: position 10,823 of record DAIRUQ010000028.1, read on the forward strand.
GGCCCGTGTCGCTGTCGGCTTCATCCAGCGCCAGATCGTGCGCAGCGTGCTTGATGGTAGCCACTCGCCAGCCGCGTAGCTTCATGGCCTGCACCAGGGCCTCAAGCAACGTCGTCTTGCCACAGTTGTGCCAGCCGCTGATCCCCAGCAGCACAGGCCGCGCAGCCTCGGTTCCCGTCGTCACCGCCACCTCCTCCCGTTACGCCCGTCGAGTATAGCATGCCTCACGGGCCCGTCCAGCTAGTTGCCGCAGCTCTGCGGCGTGGCTATAATCGTTCTCCAATGACGTGTCACCGACGAGGAGTTCGCGTGGCCACTAGCGAGCCGACGCTCGACCAACCGACGCACGACGCTCAGCAGCGGCTCTCTGCCATCCTGGGGGAGCTTGGCGCCGTCACCGTGGCCTTCTCGGGCGGCGTCGATTCCAGCTATCTCCTGGCCGCCGCCATCGACGCCCTGGGCCACGATCGGGTCGACGCGGTCACTGTCCTGAGCCTGCTGCTCACCGCTGACGATCAGGCCCAGGCCCAGGCCGTCGCTGCCATGCTGGATGCCCGCCATCGGCTGGTCCAGGCGGACGAGCTAGCCCTCCCCGAGATCGCCGCCAACCCACCAGATCGCTGCTATCACTGCAAGCGGAATCGCTTTGCCATGCTGCAGCGCCTGGCCGCCAACGATCACCTGGGCGTCGTGGTACACGGCGAGAACGTCGACGACCGCGCCGCCTACCGCCCTGGCTCACGCGCCGCCGAGGAGCTGGGCGTCCGCGCGCCCTTGGCCGAGGCTGGCCTCACCAAGGCCCAGATCCGCGTCCTGGCTCAGGCCCGCGGGCTGCCCAACTGGGACCGCCAGGCCGATGCCTGCCTGGCCACACGGTTCCCCTATGGCACGCCGCTGGATCAAGCCAAGCTGGCGCGCGTGGCCGAGGCCGAGCGTCGCCTGCGACGCCTGGTCGGCGGCGACGGCCCTTTGCGCCTGCGCGACCACGGCGACCTGGCCCGCATCGAGGTGGGCGCCGACGACATCGCCCGCATCACCGAACCGGCCCTACGCCAGGCCATCACCGAGGCCCTCGTCGAGCTCGGCTATGACCACATCACCCTGGATCTGAGAGGATACCGCATGGGATCATACGATGAACGCCTCTGATAGCTCGTCCGCCGCCATCCGCCACCTGAACCATCTCGAGGCCGCCGTGCCCGATCTCGACCGCCAGGACCGCGTGGTCATGCCCGAGGTGATCCTCGCCGAGACCAAGGCGCCTGCGCGTGCCCTAGAGATCGCCCAGGCCTTTTTCACGCGCACGGGACGCGCCATCCTTAGCCGCGTGCCCGAGCCCCTCCACGAGGCGCTGCTCGCCCAATACGGCGACCAGCTCGAATGGCACCCAGCCTCGCGCCTGGCCATCGTCCGTGCGCCCGGCCAGGCGCCGACTCCGACCAATGGGGCCCGCGTCGGCGTCATTACGGCCGGCACCTCTGACCAGCCCGTGGCCGAGGAGGCCGCCCTCATCCTGCGCGAGATGGGCTGCGACGTCACCACCGCCTATGATGTGGGTGTCGCCGGGCTCCACCGTCTCTTTGGCCCGCTGCGCCACCTCCTGCACGAGGCCCAGGTGGATGTCATCATCGTCGCCGCCGGCATGGACGGCGCCCTGCCCTCGGTGGTGTCGGGACTGGTGGATGTCCCCGTCATCGGCTTGCCCACCTCGGTGGGTTACGGCCTGGGCGGACGCGGCGAGGCCGCCATCATGACCATGCTCCAGTCTTGCGCCCCGGGCATCTCGGTCGTCAATATCGACAACGGCGTTGGCGCCGCCGCTGTGGCTGGTCTCATCGCCATTCGCTGCGCCCGGGCGCGCCACCAGGCTGCTAGCGAGGCCACCCCATGAGCAACCAGGCCGCCCCTACCCGTGTGGTCCAGATCGAGTGCAACCTCGATGACATGACCGGCGAGGCCCTGGGCGGCATGCTGGATCTGCTCCTGGAGGCGGGCGCGTTGGACGCCTGGTTCGTGCCCATCTATATGAAGCAGAACCGGCCCGCCGTCACGTTGGCGGTTCTGTGCGCGCCCGACGACGCGCCCCGCCTGCGTGATCTGCTGCTGCTCCACACCACCACCCTGGGCGTGCGCTGGTGCGAGATGGAGCGCCAGGTCGCCCAGCGCCACCAGATCAGCGTCCAGACGCCGTGGGGTCCCGTGCGCTGCAAAGTCAAGTCGCTACCAGGGCAGCCCCCGCGCCCCAAACCCGAATACCAGGATTGCGAGGCCCTGGCGCGCAGCCACCAGATCCCTTGGCAGACCGTCCACGACGCGGCCTACCGTGCCGCCCTAGAGCACATCGACCGAACGGAGGCATAGCCAGATGGCCGATCAACCCGCCTGGGCAACCATGGAGAACGAGCGCCTGTTGCTGGGAAGCTACCAGCCGCTATACGAGCAGACGATGGCTCGCGTCGCCGAGGAGAACCTGAATGCCCGCCTCTGGGGCCGCGACGCCTCCGTCTGGACCGAACAAGAGCTAGCGGCCAAAGAGATCCAGCAGCGCCTCGGCTGGCTCAACCTCCCCGTCGACATGCGGCTGGAGGTCGGACGGCTCAAGGCCCTCAAGCTCGAGCTGGATGCGCTCGGCATCAGCGATGTGGTCTTGCTGGGCATGGGCGGCAGCAGCTTGGCGCCCGAGGTCCTGGCCGAGATCATCGGGCCCAGCGCCGATGGCTTTCGCCTCCACGTCCTGGATAGCACCGTCCCGGCCCAGCTGTTCGAGCTGGTGGCCCAGTTGCCCGAGGTCACCCTGCGCCACACCGTCTATATCATCGCCAGCAAGTCCGGCACCACCGCCGAGCCGCTGGCCCTGTATGCCGCCCTGCGCAAGCGCCTGCAAGAGGCCGTCGGTCCCGAAGCGTGGGCCAACCACCTCATCGCCGTCACCGACCCGGGCACGCCTCTGGAAGCAACGGCCACGCAACAAGGCTTTCGCAGCCTCTACCTGAACCCGTCCGATATCGGTGGCCGCTTTTCGGCTCTGTCGCTGTATGGCTTGGTGCCGGGCGCGCTGCTGGGCATCGATCTGGACGAACTGCTACGACGCGGCCACCAGATGTCCGCCCGCTGCCGCGCCACCGCGCTCCCCCAGGCCCACCCCGGCCTCCAGCTCGGGGCCGCCCTTGGCGCCCTGGCCACCGCCGCAGACCTGCCCGCCCGCGACAAGCTTACCCTGATCACCTCGCCTCGGCTGGCGTCCTTTGGCGCCTGGGCCGAGCAGCTCATCGCCGAGAGCACCGGCAAGCAGGGAATGGGCATCCTCCCTATCGAGGGCGAGCCCCTCGATCTGCTAGAGGCCCACGGTCGCAGCGATCGCCTCTACGTCTACCTTCGCCTGGACGACGACCAGAACGCCGACGTCGACGCCCTGGCCGACGCGCTGGTGGCCCAGGGCCATCCCGTCATTGGCCTCCGCCTGCGCGATGTCTACGATCTCGGGGCCGAGTTCTTCCGGTGGGAGTTTGCCACGGCCGTCGCCGGCGCCATTCTGGGCATCAACCCCTTTGATCAGCCGAACGTGGAATCCGCCAAGGCTCAGGCGCGCGCCTCCCTGCAGGCCTATCAGGAAAAAGGCGCGCTTCCCGAGCCTGAGGTTACCGCCAACGAGCCGCCCCTCTCGGCCTATGGCCTGCCGGGCGCGCCCGATTCCATCGCCGCCAGCGTTGGCCAGCTCTTGGCCGGCCGCACCGAGCGATCCTACCTGGCCATCATGGCCTATGTCGAGCGGAATCAGCAGACCCACGCGGCCCTGCAACGGCTGCGACGGCTGGTGACTGAGGCCACCAACCTGCCGGTCACGATCGGGTTCGGCCCCCGATTCCTGCACAGCACCGGCCAGCTCCACAAGGGTGGACCCGATACCGGGCTCTTTATGCAGATCACGGCCGACGATGCCCGCGACCTCGCCATTCCGGGCAAGAGCTATACGCTGGGCCTGCTCAAGCGAGCCCAATCCCTGGGCGATCTGCGGGCCCTCCAGGAGGCGCAACGCCCCGTACTGGGCATCCATCTCGGGGCCGATGTCCTCGCCGGCCTGGCTGCGCTGGAGGCCGCCATCCGCAAAGCCTTGCCCTAGCCGGACCAACGGGAGGCCGCCATGCCACGCACCCTGCTCTTGATGCGCCATGCCAAGTCTAGCTGGAAACAGGGAGACATCCCTGACCACGACCGACCGCTCAAGCGCCGGGGCAGGCGTGACGCCCGCGCCGTTGGCCGCGCCCTCCAAAGGCTCCACCTGGTCCCGGACCTGATCCTGACCTCGACGGCCACGCGCGCCCACCGCACCGCCCGCCGCGTAGCCAAAGAGCTGACGCCGCGCCCCCCTATCGTCGAGGAGCGGCGCCTATATACCGGGGCGCCCGGCGACTACCTCCGGGCCATCCAGCAGCTCTCGTCAGAGGTCTGCACCGTCCTTCTGGTGGGCCACAACCCGGCCATCAGCGATCTAGGCACGCTCATCGCCGACCATCGCGTCTACCTCACCACCGCCGACGTGGCCGAGATCACCCTGCCGGTGGATCAGTGGCCCGACTATCGCGTCGATCGCCACGCGGGGCACGTCGTGCGCGTGCTGCACAGCAAAGAGCTGCGTCGCCCCGCCAAGACGTGACCGCTGCCGCCTAGCCAAGCCATCGCGCAGAACTGGGTACGTTGTTTGGACAACCCAGCCTCCCCGCGCTATAATATGGGCTACTGTTTCAGAGGGTTTACGGATAGAGGGGAGGAGACCTATGGGCAGCGTTCGCAAAAAGCGCCGCAAAAAGATCGCCAAGCACAAGTACCGCAAGATGCGTCGGGAGCAACGCTGGAAGCGTCGGCACTAGGGCGCGCCCTCACGGGCCCACGCCCCAGTACGCAGATAGCGGTGTTTCAATAGAGGCACGGTGGCCGCGGCCTATCCATGATCGCGGCTGGCGGAAACGAAACGAGAGGCCCCCAAGGGGCCTCTCGTTTTCGCATTCTACGAGCTCGGCGCTGGTTACCGCACCTGGCTGAACGCCTCGTACATGGCTAGCAGGTTCGCCTGGGGCGTCGTAGCCTGGATGTTGTGTACCGTGTTGAACACAAACCCGCCGCCCGGCCGCCAGATCTCCACCAGCTCCGCTACCTGAGCCGCCACCTCTTCCGGCGTGCCGAACGGCAACGCGCCTTGCGTGTCGATGCCGCCACCCCAAAAGACCAGCTTGTCGCCCCAGCGCCGCTTCAGCTCGCGCGGGTCCATCCCCTTGGCGCTGATCTGCACCGGGTTGACAATGTCCACGCCCGCTGCCACAAAGGCGTCATAAAGCGCCACCATCGACCCGCAGCTATGGTACCACGTCTTCCATCCCGTGTGAGCGTGCACCCAGTCGTTGATCCGCTTGTGCAGCGGCATATAGACCTCACGATAAAGCCGAGGTGAGATAAAGGCTCCGTGCTGCGCCCCAAAGTCGGTCCCGCTCACAAACAGGGCCACAATCCGCTCGCCCAGCGCCTCTTGCAGCAGCGGCAGGTTCTCCATGGCGATCTCGCACTGGAGCTCTAGCGCCTCGCGGAAGAACATCGGATGCAGGGCCGCCGCCATGTACCACTCTTCCACCGTGCGGATCCCCACAGGGTGCAGCGCATGCGTGGCCGGCACCATGGCGATGTCGCCCAGGCTGGCCCCCGGCAGCGATGTGACGATGGCATACGGCGTGTTCTCGTACAGATCGTAGGCACGCTCCTCCAGCGTTCGCAGCTCCTCGTCGGTCAGCACGTGCGCCATGTCCGCCACCCACGCCTCAGGATCCAGATCCTCATCCTCAAAGGGAACCTGCCGCTCGATGGCGTCATGGTAAAAGCCCCCGGCGGGCATCCGCCCCGAAGGTGCATAGCGCTTGTCGCCCAGTGGGTACTGGTACAAACTGCCATCGGGGTTCAGCTCGGTGTTGAACCCGCCCGGCACCAGCACGGGCGTGCCATCAAAGAGCGTGAACGGCTTCCAGTCGCGCGTCGGAAAGCCGAAAAAGGTGCCGTCGCCTTCCAGCCCCACCACATCGACGCCCAAGGCTTCCCGCACGTCGTCGGTGATCATTCCCAGCATCTGGAATGGTTCGTGCACCTTGACCGGGCCACCATCCAGCCCCAACCCGTCTCGCAGCTTGACCAGGGCAGAGGCAGAGATGCCCGTCACCGAGGTCGCCCCCAAATCCAGTGGCACGCGATCCGGCTCCTCGTGGTTCAGCGCCTTGATCACCCGTTCTCGACTCGCGCTCATGGCCCCTCCTCTGGCTGCGGGCCCTGTGGCCCATGGATTGACATTCCCTCGCAGATCGCTATGATCGTCAATTGCTGCCAGCCGACGATCATTGTGCTCTGGAGGTTGCTAGCGCAGTGCCGCCGCTATACTACTGGCAGGCTGTCGTCCTGGGCTTTTCCGCCGCCGCCATGCCCGGCCCTTTTCAGGCCTATCTGATAGAAACGGCCGCCCGGCGCGGTCACCGAGCGGCTGCGGTTGCGGCCCTAGCCCCTCTACTGAGCGACGGCCCCATCATCCTGATCGCCACCTTGTTGCTCTCGCGGCTGCCAGCCTGGAGTCTGTCCACGCTGCGCGTCGTCGGCGGGGCCTATGTGCTCTATCTCGCGTTGGTGGCCTATCTCACGCTGCGCGACCTGATCCCCACCTTTGAGGACGATCCGCCGCCCAAAGCTAGCTCCACTTCAGCGATCCAGGCCGCCACCATCAACCTACTCAGCCCGGGGGTCTACATCTACTGGGCGGCCGTCTCGGGGCCACTCCTGATCATGGGCTGGCGGGCCCATCCCCTCACCGGCGTCGCTTTTCTGGCGCTCTTTTACGGCGTGATGCTGCTGGCATCTCAAGCGCTGGTGCTGGCGGCCACCCGCTTGGCGACCGCCAGCCGCTACCTGACGCAGATCCTACAGGTCGGCTCGGCTCTGCTGATGTGGCTCTTTGCCGAAGCCTACCTTTGGCAGGGCCTCACCGACCTGTTCCGCTGACCAGGGCGCCTATACCGACTTGAGCCAGGTGCTGGCCGCCCAGAAGGTGGCTCCACCCGCCGTCACCTGCTTCCACAGGTACCCAGAGCCCCACGCCTCAGCGCCGGTCGGCTGCACGATGGTCCCATAGGGCACCACCCGCAAAATGCCATACCACAGCCCCGGGCCCGACCGCAAGCGCAAGCCGGCGGTGGCCGTCACCATCAGGCCAGACTCGGTCGGCGGGGTGCCGCCCCCACCGCTGGCCAAATAGTTCGAGGCGCAAAAGCCCTCGTACCAGCGCCCCCAGCGCCACACGCGCACCCAGCGCCAGGCGATGCCCTGGTTCCAGATGACGGTGGTCGACGGGTAGACCGTCTCGCCGCGATACAGCGTAAAGATGATCGGCGCGCTCAGGCTGGCGCTCTCACGCAGCCGCAGCCCCGACCACGCCGTCACATAGGTAGCCGAGCCCCAGATCGGCGGGGCTTGCACCCCCACCTCTCCCTCGCTCGACCCCTCCGCCGGGGGCGCCGCCAACGCCGCGCCCGGCAGCGCCAGCATGCTCAGCACGAGCGCCAGCGCCATCACTCCCTGCACCCATCTCTGTCTCTTGGCCATGGTTGCCTCCTCAAGGACCCATACCACCAGTGGATGCACCCACTGAATGTGCATCTACTATATAGACGCAAGACCGCCCGAAAAAGTTCACTTCCAGAGTACCACGTTTCGGCCTTGTTCGTCAACGATCTCCGGCCCGATCATCACCCAGGCCTTGACCCTCTGCCTATCAGCGACTATCATCGGGCCATCGATTCGCCTGAGAGAGGAGGAGCCGGCATGCCCAAGATGCCCACCAGCCTGCGCGCCGCCTGCAAGGACAACCCCCGTGACAGCTTTGACCTGATCGTGCGCGTGGACGGCGACCTCAAGCTCCGCGGGGAGACCATGCGCGGCATCGGCGTCAACGTCCGTCGCCAGTTCAAGCTGACCAACACCGTCAGCGTGCGCTGCACCGGCGAGGAGGCCCTGACGCTCTCGCGCCGCCCCTGGGTCAAGAGCATCGAGCCCGACGGCCCGGTCAAGGCCCTGGGGAGGTAGCCGGTGCAAGACGGTCGCCCCAAGCTCAGTCGGCGCCTGCTGCGCTCTATGGATAGCATCGAGGATCCCGCAGCAGAGCTGCCCCTCATTGTGCGCTACAGCAGCCGCCAGCGCGTCATGCGCCATGGCGGGCCCATGCGCGGCGTGCGGCAGGGGTATCGCTACCACCTGCGCCCCTTTGTGCACATGCACGCCACCGTCCAAGGAATCGCTGCCCTCGAAGCCGATCCTGACGTCTCGCTGATCTACCCCGACCTGCCCGTCCAGGCCTACCTGGACGCCTCGCTGCCGCACATTCGTGTGCCCATGCTCTGGCAGGAGCATCTCACCGGCCAGGGGATCCGCGTCGCCGTGGTCGATACCGGCATCGATTTTGACCATCCCGACTTTGCCGGGCGCATCATCGACGCCGCCGATT